>CAYYSH010000052.1:5384-13022 GCA_964474265.1 uncultured Anaerolineales bacterium | reverse complement strand
CTCCCGCTCCCGCCGCGAGTTCGGACACAACTCAAAACCCGCCGGCTCCTCCGCCAGCACCACCCGGTACCTCCGCCCCCGCTCCAGCACGAAGGACACGTACCCCGCTCCCGCCACTGACCGCGTCCATCCCCGCACTACCTCATCGCCTGTGACGCCGTCCTGGACCACGATCTCTGCCGGCGGCACCGGCATCCCCTTCCCGTCCCCACTCTCGAAGATGCCGTTGCAGCCCGGACACGCCAGGCCCACCCCGATGGTGTCCGCGAAGACGCGCACCGTGAGGGTGAACACCTCGTCAGGGGTCGCATCGGCAAAGCCTGATCGGATGCCGGCCAGGCCGGCCAGCACGATCAGGCACAGCACGACAAAGGGTCTGCGTTTTCGGGATAGGCGAGTCGTTGTATCCACAATGTTGTCCTCGAAACGCGCATGCAACTCAAGACACCGTCAAAGCAAGGCTCTCACGAATCAGAATTCGAAGTCCCGCCATGACGGCAGAGGGCGCAGGGATGCTGCAAGCCCTCATCCGCAGTCACGCTGAGTATGAGCCCGGCCCGCCCAATCACTTTACGAATCGCAGTAGTTTCGTTCAGATTGCCGCACTCATGCACAAGCGGACGAGTTGCATTGGACCGCTCTACGACGCAACCTGATATATCCTCTTAAACAGACAGAACGCAGGCACAAGTACGCCCGTTTTTCAACACGGCACCTCCGTCGGCCAGTCGCAGGGTTGCCGTAGGAGATGCCCTGCCGCCGTGTCCTTTCCGTTTTAGTCGTAGGTCAAAACCCCGCATGTGCCGCGTCCGCCATCAGCATGAGCCTAACAACAAAAATGGCTGCCGAGTTGATGTTCCTTCGGCAGCCTGGCCATCTGAGCGCCCACACATCTCCAGCTATGGGCATGAAAGCCATACCCGGAGATATTTGAGGAGGTTACAGATCCTTGGCTTTGCGCCCCCATCTTGCGATGGGTTCGCCCTTTCGGGATTTGCAGATCGGGGCTTTTTCAATTTGGCCTATTATAGCACAATCTCGGCGAAAACTGAAATTTCACATACAAGCCACCGCTATCCCGATTCATCGATCTGACACATAACTGGCGATAGACTTCAGCGTCCTCTATTAGTGAAAGATCCTGATGGGTCTCTCCTCCCCCCAGTCTCCATCGCACCTGCCCCCTAAGAGGAGCTATGCGCAAGCGAATCTTCAGCCTGATATTGCTCAGCCTGTTGTTGCTCGCTCCGACGAGACCAGAGCAACGAAAAATCTACCTGCCTTTTGTCTACTGGGAACCCACGTTCCACAGCACATGCCAAGGACAGATATCTGGAACCGTGTACAAAGACACGAATGGCAACGGCTACCGAGACGACAATGAGGTAGGTCTGCCGAGCGTTTCCCTTCTGCTCACATCATACCAGGGCGGCCAAACGACGACAATTATCACGGACCACACTGGTCAATACATAATCGGCCTGCGCCGAGGGCGCTACGTGCTTCAGGCAGAAAAACCCAAGGGTTATCGCTGGACTACACCTCATATGTGGGGCATTGACATTGAGTGCGCGACGATTCAGCTTAACTTTGGCCTGAAGCCGTTACCCAGCCAGTGACAGCACTGCCCCTCATGTCTAGTTCAGCGGCCAAGGAACATGTTCACTCAGCTATTATTACATTGTACTCCTATCTCACTCGCGGAGCGTTAAATCTTGCTTAACGCTTTGTTAAAAGCACATTAAATTTTCGCAATGCCAAGAAGCGTGTCTGCTGCTTCTGCAACATGCTGAGTGGGTCGGGCTACGAAAACGTGCAAGATTCTGTCTGACGGAGCCGGCCCAGGCAGAGGAGTCAGCCGGCCCTCAACAAGCACCGGCGGCAAGGCTCGTGCCGCACGCGAGGTGCTTAACTCCAGAACGACCTCAATGGGTTCAAGGCCGGCTAATGCGGCCACTTTCTCCTCCAGTACCAACATATCTCGCCACGAGATGCGCAGGTCTGGCGGTGTCACTCTCTCCCAGACACAATCGTACCCATCCAGGGCCCACAGCCGGTCCAGAATGGGGCGAATCGAGTCGAACCTGGCCAGGAAATTCAGCGCCTGCGTGTTAGTGAGATCAAAGAAGCTTGCCGGCAGATCGCCTTCGGCGGCGATCATCTCGACGGCCTTGCGCAACATGGCGTGGGGCACCAGGTTCCCGTGGCTGTAGTAGCGATCGTACAGCCGGCGCCGCGTGCGCCGCCATGCCTGCGCTTCCTGTTCAACCTCGGGCAACAAGGCCACTACGCCATTGTGCAGTACCAGGCCTCGAGCCAGGCGTTCCGCGTCATACGCATGCTGCAAGTCTGAAAAGGACCGGAGAGGATAGTCGATGTTGTCCAGATCCAGGGCGCTGTTGAGGAGTTGCCCACGGCCTTTACCGAGAACCAGCGCCGGCACAGCGTCCCAGTCAACCTCAGGTGCCAGCCGGCGTGCTCCCATCCGTTCGATGAGCTCAGCCACCCGCTCCTCGTGATCAACACCCAGCATCTCTTTCATCAGATGCTCGGCCAGGTGAGAAAAGGGCGGCTGGCCGGCGTCGTGCAGAAGCGCCGCCGCCTGCAGCTCCGGGTCATCGGGCTGTGCGACTTTTGCCAGATGGTACACGCCCAGGCAATGCTCCCACCGGGACGTCCTGGCAACGCCGGGCCAAAACGCCGGCGGCAAACTGGACAAGGAGATGTCGCGAAGCCGCTGGAACTCTGCGGTGTTTACAAGCCGTGCAGCCCATGAATCGACGACAATCGTACCGTAGAGGGGGTCTTTAAGCTGCATGATGATAACTTGACGAATCACGCCTGTTTGAGCGCGATCCAGAACTGGCGTAGGCCAAAGCGCTGCCCATACATCAGAATCCCCATTCGGAAAATCTTGGCCGCCATCCAAATACCAACCCCGATTCCGACGATCAGGAGGGCAATGCTGCCGGCAATCTCAGATGTCCTCACATCATCGATTGCCAGACGTTGCATCATCATGATGGGGGAGGTCAAGGGGAAGTAGCTGAGGAGCCTGATGATCGGCGAATCAGGGTTAGCAAACAACAGACTCGCCAGCATAAAAGGAATGGCTCCCACAACCGAAACGATGCCCGCCAGTTGCTGGCCTTCACGCAGTGTGGTTGAGGCTGCGCCGGCGGCCGCCATGAATGCGGCAAACAGAAGGTAGCCCAGCAGAAAGTAGACCATGGACAGAACGGCAATGGGTAGGTTGATCCGGAAGCCAGCCAGCATGGCAAAACTGGCCGCCGCCACTCCTCCCAACACCCAGACAGCCCCAAACCAGATGGCTATTTGAATCAGTCCCAGAATTCCCAGTCCAAGAATCTTGCCCGTCATGAGCTGCATCGGTGAGACAGAGGAAAGCAGCACCTCAACCACACGGTTCTCCTTTTCCTCAGTCACACTTTGAAGCAAGAAGCCCGATGACGTGAAGATCGAGATGACAAGTAACACCGAAAAGGCGTACGGCATGACGAAATCTAGTGGGTTTAAGGGTTGTGCCTCATCGCTGGCCAAATCCACGGTGGTCAAATCGACCGGTTCGCGTAACCGGGCTCGCAACATCGGGTCATCCACATTTTCGAGGAGATTGTCCATCAGGAACCCGCGAATTCGTTCCTGATCAAGTTCGTCAAACCCAAGTACGCTTGTTCCACGGACATAACGCACTGCCCTGCCATTCTCCAGATAATCAGGATCTATTACCAAGAAGCTGGAGATTTCATGTCTCCTTAGTGCCCCCTGAGCAGCCTTCTCAGTATCGAAAGGGCGAAAACCTTGGGCGATTGCCTCGTCCTCCTCAATCCGAAGCCAGCCTGAGCGATCCACATACCCGATTGGCCGCGAGGAGCCGGCCTCGAACTGGGAGACGACCGTTCCAGCAATCTGCCGGCCAAAATATGCAGCCAGCAGGACGCCCAGAAATCCCAACGCCGGCACGGCCAGGGTCATGATGATGTAGCTAGGCCGGCGCAGGTTCACAAACAACTCATGCCGTGTGACAATCAGGATTTTGCGCATTCAGCGTCTCTCTGATCTGTTGCCAACCACTTCAATAAAGATGTCATTCAGAGCCGGCGTCGCCACTTCAAACTCTCGCACCTCTACGCCGGCCCGAACTAACTGCTCCAGCAGACGCTGAGGCGTCATGCCATCCTCCAGGAATAGCTCGTGGTAGCGCCCATGATCAACGACGTGTTTCACGCCGGCCAGACCGTCCAAGACACCGACTGCTCGCAGAATGACGGCGTTGTCAGCAAAGCGCGCCTTGATCTCATCGAGCGCTCCATACAACACCGAACACCCGTGATCAATCAGCAGGATTCGATCACACATTCGCTCTACCTGATTCATCATGTGGGTACTGAGAATCACTGTCTTACCCTGAACGGGCAGCGCTGCAATCATTTCCTGGATCAGCTCCGTGTTGATGGGATCAAGGCCCTGGAAGGGTTCATCCAACACGATTAACTCAGGATCGTGCAAGACTGTGACAACAAACTGGAGTTTCTGCTGCATGCCTTTGCTCAAGGTGCTCACTTTCTCGTTTCTGCTATCCCACAACTCGAGCCGGCGGAGCATCACTTCAGCTCGCTCTTCCGTTTCGTGGCGGCTCAGCCCCTTCAACGCTGCCAGATAGATCAGCGTGTCCATCACGCTGAGCCCCTTGTACAGCCCACGCTCCTCTGGCAAATACCCGATTCGGTTCTTAGTGGCCGCCGACGGCGGCTCACCAAGGACGCGGATATGGCCGGCATCCGGTTTGATGATGTCCATCAACATCCGGATGGTCGTTGTCTTGCCAGCACCGTTCGGCCCCAGCAGGCCGAAAATCTCCCCAGTATTTACGCTGAACGACAAGTCTCTGACAGCCTCAAAGCTGCCATAGCGCTTTGAGACGTTCACCACCTCGATCGCAGTCATAATTTGCGCCCCGATGTCAAATTCGACGGGCCTGCACGTGCAGCGTAATGATAAAGATTTTCGCCCCACGGTCAAAAATGAGGTCCTGACGCGCTCCCACTCGACAGAACCAGAGGTGCTCCAGGTCTGGACAAAAAAGTGGCGTGCATTGAGTTCATGCACGCCTTCTCATTTGCAGGTCGGCTCATCCCACGCCAGTTAAGCCCCGATCGCAAGGCGGGGAAGAGCCGGCCCGCTTGCTAAACCGCCGGCTTTAATCGCCGGCCGGCATTAGCCAAACATCTTTTAGGCCAGGCCGCACTTGTTCACCCTGAAAGCCAGCTCATGCGCCTCCCCGGGCACCTGCGAACCAGACGTCAGACCAGCCTGGACAGCCAGGGCCGAGAGGCTATAGTTTGAGTAAGCCGGCAGGCCGTAGCCTCCGCTGAGGCTCGATAGTTGTCGAATAATCGCCGCCATCCTCTGGCTGCTACGCTGAATCGACGTGACAGCCTCCTCGAAAAACTCGGGGGTGGGAACCCCCTGTTCTTGCAGCAACTCAGCGTATCCCAGCACTACAGTTAAAGGCTGACTCAGCTCACTGGCTGTCACACAGGCTACTTCCATGAGTGTTTCCTGTTTCTCCCGAGCAACCCGTTCCGCCTGAAAAACCTTCAGCGAGCCCGCCATCCGGTTAAATGCGCGAGCTACAGTCTCCAATTCATCGCCAGTCTCCAAATCAATTCGAACATCCAGGTCACCTTCACCCACGTAGGCCGCGCCTTCCTCCAGGATAGCCAGAGGCCGCAGCACCATCTTGCGAAGGCCGACCAGCAGGATCAGCACAAGCGCTGCTGTTAAGACAGTAAACGTGAATAGCTCGTAGACCACGCTGGCACGAGCTAACACCCGGGCGGGGTCCTGAAAGTACTGAACGCTAAGTGCACCATCCCGCTGCCCATTAATCTCGATGGGAACAGCAAGATGATAAACCATGCCAGAGCCGCTCTTGACCCCGAAAGTCTGCATGACACCCTCGTCGATCACTCTGGCCAACGCCAGTTGCGCCGCTTGGGGAAGCATAGCGCCAACCATCTCGGGGTCCGTCGCGGCAACGACCTGACCGCTGCGATCTGTAATCAGGATCTCACGGTTGCCGCGTCCCACCAGACCGCCATTTTCCATCTGGCCGGCCTGATCCTGCAATGTCAACAGGAACTCCTGCATGCGGGCCGGCTCGTTCCAGTAATCACCTTGCCCAATGGCCACAGCCAGCGTCTGAGCAGTGCTCTCCGCTTCCTCCAGCACAAAGCGCAGGTAGATGTCGTACGATTGACTCGCCCAGGCCACCCCTCGCACTGCGAGAAACATGATCATGACGACGAGAACGAAGGTGACGAGCTTTCGCCTAAGAGTCCAGTTCCCCATGAATTTGCTCCTCTGTAAAGTCGATTATGACGTATCGTCACCATTATAGCCAATATTCTCGGCACACTGATGTGTAAAATATGAAATTATGCTGAATAACTGAAACACGAAGCCCCATGGCCAGTTCGCCATGGGGCTTCGTGTGGTCGGTGAACTTATCCGGGCCTGGAAATATCTACCGTCCGTCCAGCCCGAGCTCGCCGGCAATCTCCTGCATGGCAGATAGCACAATCCCGATGTGCTCATCCAGCTCTACGCCCAAGGCTGCGGCCCCCTTCTCGATCTCTTCGCGGTTCACGCCGGCAGCAAACCGCTTCTCGCCCCATTTCTTCTTCACCGACGAGACATCAACGTCCCGAATGTCCCTCGTCGGGCGGACGAGGGCAACGGCAACAATCAGCCCCGTGAGCTCATCAACGGCGTACAGGGCCTGACGCATCTTCGTGTTGCGGGGAACCCCGCTCTCGTCAGCGTGGGACAGGATGCCGTCGACGATTTCGTCAGGCCAACCGCGCTCGCGCAAAATCGCTGCCCCCTTCAACGGATGATCAGGGATGGTCTGGTGCTTTTCGTAGTCGAAATCATGCAGCAGACCCACGATCCCCCATGTCTCCTCATCCTCGCCGAAGTAGCGCGCATAGGCCCGCATGCCGGCCTCGACCGCCAGCATGTGCTTCACCAGATTCTTGTTACTCGTAAATTCGTTGACCAACTTCCAGGCATCTTCACGTGTTTTTTGCATGTTCGCATCACCCAATGTGAGATCATCTTGCCGATAATTCTATGGAGCAAAAACGCCGCGTCAAGTGCGGCCAGACAAATCAGGGCAACCGCGTCTCCGCGCGATTGCCCTGGTCTTGCACTCCAACAGCCTGTTTCCCTACACCTCACCAGTATCCATCAAGGCCCATGGCGCCCACCAGGGCCACCACCGTGATGACCGCCACCCGGAGGCGGTTGCGTCGGCTGTGGCCCCTGGGTTGGGTGTGGCATCATCGGGCCATGATGGGTGGGCTCAGAGGCCGGCGTATTCGTCGGCGGGGCCGGCCCACCCGGAGGCGACTGGGTCGGGGCCGCAGGAGGTTCCTCGGTCGGGGCCGGCGTTGGCGTTGCCATACCCATGCCAGGCCCCATTGACCCATGCGTCGGTTGGGGTGACGCTGTCGGGGGCTCCATCATGGAGCCGCCATGCGTCGGCTCAGGCTGAGGTCCTGGCCCATGCTGTCCAGGCTCCATCTCTTCGGTTGGCATCGGCATCATCGG
>CAYYSH010000052.1:0-5374 GCA_964474265.1 uncultured Anaerolineales bacterium | reverse complement strand
TGGGTCGAGGTCGGCTCGGCTGTAGGTAGGACCGTTGCTGCCGGCGCCATCGCCGTGGGGGTTGGCGTTGCAGACGGGACGGGGCGAGATGGCCCGTGCATCGGACCGCCGCCGGGTCGCGTCGCCGGGCCGGAGGGCATGTGGGGGCCGCCATGGACCGTCATGTGCTCCGCGTGGAGCGTCCCATCTCCGGGTGACATGACATCGACGACGACCAGGCTACCCTCTACCGGCTCACCCTCCACCGCTGCCGGCTCGACCACCAGTTGGATGCCGTCCACGATCCAGGTATCATCCAGCCGGCGTTCGAGCATCCCTTCGAACCGCAGTCGGGCGCGCCGGCCCATGGCTGCAACCGCCTGTGCTTCCGCCTGCCGTTCGCGGTTATACCGCATCTGAAGTTCGGCCCTGGCCGCGGGATTGGTCGCCAGCGCCAGGCGAACCTGTTCGGCTGCCCGTTTCACCGGGTACAGCACATCGCCGGGCAGGCTGTCCGCAGCCGCAACAACCGTGGCACCGCCGGCCACCCCCAGCAAGGCGAGGAGCAGGGCGACCACTGCGATGCCCCGGGCCGACGCGCGGAGCCAATTCCCCAAAGAGGCCAGGGCCGATTCCCACCACCTGCTCTCCGCCTGGGTGCGCTTCCTGGCAGCAGCCTCCAGCATTCGCCGGCGGCCAGCAGCCAGGCCGGCAACTGATGGGGGCTCGAAGAAGTCGAGGGCCTCGCGCGCGTAGGCGGCCGCTTCCAGCAACGGTGCCAACTCATCGGCCTCGTCCGGGAACTCGATCAACACACGGTCGATTTCTTTGCCCTGATCCAGGCCGGCCAGGGCCTCTGCCAGACGTCGTTCAAAATCCTGGCTCATGCTGGTGCCCCTTCCAAAGCCCGCCGCAGACCGTTCAGCGCACGGTGCTGCAACTGCCAGATAGCGTTTTCTTTCTTCCCCATGATCTCTGCCACTTCTCGCGCCGTGAGACCTTCGCCGAAACGGAGCACAATGACCTGGCGCTGATCCTCCGTCAGGCTTTCCAGTGCCTGGCGCAACCTGTCCTGGGCGAGCTTACGCTCGGCAAGCGCCGCCGGCCCTTCGCTATCCATCGATAATCCCTCGGTTAGCGTCACCTCTTCACGCCGCTGGCGAAAATAGTCAACCAACAAGTTATGGGCGATACGGTATAGCCAGCCGGACAGCGATGTATCGGCGAAGCGTGGAGTGTCCGCCGCCTCAACCACCCGAACAAACACCTCGCCCGTCAAATCCTCGGCCAGTTGACGATCACCCAGGCGATGGTAGAAGTATATGTAAATCTTCTCCGCATACTCATCATAGATCGCGCTTAGCGCGGCGGAATCGCCCCGCTGGGCTCGCGCGATCAGGTGGTGCTCGTTATCACTCAAATCCGAAGTACTCCTCGCCCTGGTTGCAATTTCACCCGTGATGACGGAGCCAGACGCAAAACCTTATGGGTCCAGGGCATCAATCGTAGCATACCAAAGTCAAAGAGACATCTTCGTCAGGTCAGAAACTGGTCTGAAAAAGCCGGGACATTTGTCCCTTCGGGCAGGTAGAGATGTCCCTACCAACCGCCGGCCTCCATGCGTACAATTCACTTAGCATCCGCCACTTTGACCTGGGCCGATTTTGATGTTAGTATCATGCAACCGACTCCAATCGCGAATTTACGAAACGGGAGAATGTCTCACATGCAAAAGTGGCGTAACATGTCGCTGGCGGATCGGATCCAGTGGCTGCAATGGAGAATCCCCGTTGCTCTCATCATCATCGTCCTCCTTTATCAGCTCGGGCCGGCCCGCATCGTGGACGAAGAACTCGGGCACCTCATGCATTATTCGATTGAGATCGCGTTTTACAGCCTGGTGGGGCCGGCGGTGACCTGGATCACCCTGGCATGGATTCGCCGCTGGCTGGCGGAGAAGGAAGCCGTCGAACAGCAGGCCCGGGAGCGAGAGCGATACCTGGCAAGCATCACAGAGGCGTCAGCCGATGCCATCGTGAGCCTGGACAATGAATGGCGAATTCGTTCCTGGAATCGCGGGGCCGAGTCTATTTTCGGCTACGTCGCAGACGAGATTGTCAATCGGTCATTTCGCACGCTTCTGGCGGATGAGACGCACGCCGACGGCGAGATCGCCTGCCTGTCTGCCGGCCTGGCTGACAGGGGCTTCGTCCGCGACTACGAGTTGACATGCCGCACCAAATCCGGACAGCGGGTCGTGGTCGAGCTGACGCAGACTCAGCTCACGGACGACGCCGGCCAGGTGACGGGCACCTCAGCGATTCTGCGTGACATCACGCAGCGCAAAGAGCGAGAAGAGATCGTCAATGAGGAGCGAGCACGCATCGCCCGCGACCTCCACGATAGCCTGGCCCAAAATCTCTACTTCCTGGCCCTCAAGACCGATTTGTGTCGCAAGCTGCTTGACCAGGAGCCAGAACGAGTTCGTGACGAACTCCGAACCATCAAGCAAAGCCTGCAAGACAGCATCCAGGATGTCCGCAGCACGATATTCGCTCTGCGCCCGATGGATTTGCGCCGGCTGGGGTTCTGGCGCGGGACGCAGCAGTTCATTTCCGCCTTTGGCGAGCAACACGCCTTAAAGATCGATTGGCAAGTGAGAGGGAGCAAAGAAGAGCTGCCGGCCAGCCTGGAGCCGACGCTTTTCCGGCTGATCCAGGAATCTCTGAACAACGTTGGCAAGCACGCCAGCGCTCGCCACGTCTGGATCGATTTGGTATTGGATCGGCCAAATCAGGTTGGCCTGACGATTCGAGATGACGGTCAGGGGTTTGCCATGCAGCATGGGAATGGGCATCACCCAGCATCAGGATCCAATACGAGGTCAGAACAGGACGCAGGGGGTAGCTCCGGTTCGTTGGAAGGTCATCACGGTGGCCTTGGGCTGACCCAAATGCGTGAGCGTGTTGAGACACTGGGGGGGACGTTCGAGATCACGAGCCAGGTCGGTCACGGCACCACGGTATCGGCCTGGTTACCTGCCCACGGGCAACATGAAGGGGTGCGCTCATGAGTCAGACCTATTCTGGCACTGATCAAACCATCAGAATCCTGATTGCCGACGACCACACGATGGTACGTCAGGGATTGTCCCAGATTTGTGAGGCTGAACCTGACATGCAAGTGGTGGGACAGGCTGCGGATGGCCGGCAGGCAGTCCGCCTGGCCCAGAGTCTTGAGCCCGACATTGTGGTGATGGACATCAACATGCCGGGGCAGGATGGTGTCGAAGCGACGAAGGCCATCACGGCTGAAAACCCCCGCATTGGCGTCATCATCCTGACCATGTATCGGCAGGATCAGTACGTCTTTGAAGCCATCAAAGCCGGCGCCCGCGCGTATCTGCTGAAAGACGCTGATTCGGAAGAACTTCTCCGGGCTATCCGCGCTGTTGCCCAGGGCGAAGCACTACTGGACCCAAGCATTGCCGGCAAGATGATCGAGGAGTTCAAGCGATTGCAAGAGGATGCGTTACTGGCCCAGGGGCTGACGCCCCTCACCGAGCGGGAGCAGGACATCCTTCGTCTGGTTGCTCAAGGCTACGACAATCAGGAGATCGCAAACCAACTGCACCTGTCCGAGAAGACTGTTCGGAACCGCTTATCTGTCATCTTTGAGAAACTCCACGTCAACAACCGCACCCAGGCAGCGCTCTACGCCCTCCGCCGCGGCCTGGCCACGCTGGACGACTCGACCCCTTAACGCTTGCCGGCATCCAAACGCCAGAGATGGGACATTTGTCCCTGCGGAGCGGTAGAGATGTCCCTACTACCCGAGCCTCCCAGAGAGTACAATATCCTCAGTAAATCGTGTCAGAGCAACAATGATCTGGGAGGGTCAATACCCATGAGCAAGCGCAATATCCCGATTGTCGTCCTGATTCTGGCCGCGTTCATCGCCGTCCTGGCTGCCTGCGGTCGAAGTCAGAGTCAACAGCCGGCAGCACAGCAGGCGCCGGCCCAGGTGGAACAACCGAAGGAAAACCCGCCAGAGGTCAGCGCGACGCCAACCGAGGCAAAGCATGCAGAGGGGGCTGACACAGAGCACGAAGAGGCGGAGACCACCCACGCCGAGGGGGAAGTGCACTCAGAGGCTGAACACGAAGAGAGCGAGCATCACGAGGGTGACGAGCACTCTGAGGCGGAGCACCACGAGGGCGACGAGCACATGGAGGGCGATGGACACGGGCCTGAGGAGCACATGGCCGGCCACCACGACGTACCGGAAGAGGCCGAAGCTCTTGAAAACCCCATCCCTGCGACGCAGGATTCACGCGTGGCCGGCGCTGCCATCTACGCCCAGAACTGTGCCGTGTGCCACGGCGAGACGGGAGAGGGCGATGGGCCGGCCGCCGGAACCCTCGAGATGAAACCGGCTAACCTGCATGAAGATCATGTGCAGGGACTGACGGATGGGGCACTTTTCTGGATCATCAGCCATGGCCGGCCGGACACACCGATGCCCCCATGGGACAACGTGCTGTCCGAGCAAGAGCGCTGGCACCTGGTGAACTTCCTGCGCACCTTCGGCGAAGGCCAGTAGATTACCCAGGTTGCCTGCTGTGTGAAGGCCTGGTCTCGACGCGGAGCCGGCTGGAGTAGACCCAGCCGGCTCCTCAACGTCTTCGGAAGGTTCATGAACAACAAACTCTATCGCTGGCTCGATGAGCGGCTCAACCTGGAGCCCGTTGCTCGAGCGTTGGACATCAGCGCGCCGGCCTCCCCTGACCCGCCGAGCCTGATGGCCATTTTCAGCGTCGGGCGCATGTGCATCACCCTCATCCTGCTGCTCATCGTCAGTGGCATCTTTCTGACCCTGTTCTACATCCCGACCCCGGATCAGGCTTTCAACAGCATTCAGTATCTGCAAACGTCGATCCCGTTCGGCTGGTTGATCCGGGGCATCCATCGCTGGGCAGCCCTGCTGCTGATGGCTCTTGTCATCCTGCATGCCTTACGGGTTGCCCTCATGCAAGCCTACATATTCCCACGCGACATCAACTGGTGGCTGGGAATCGGGCTTCTGATTCTGGTTTTCGTCTTCGGCGCAACTGGTTATCTCTTGCGCTGGGACATCAAGGCTTTTACCTTGATGCTGCTGGTCGAACAGAATCTGGCCGCACTTCCGATCATCGGCAAGGCGCTGGTGGTCGTCGTGCTGGGGGGAACAGAATTGGGAATTGTGCCGCTGTTTCGCGGGTACGCCTTCCACATCTGGTTTCTGCCACTCCTCCTCAGCATTCTTCTCGGCACCCATCTGCTGATTGCGTGGCGACAGGGACTGGCGCATGGTCCCCACAAGTGGGAGCGGTCACTTCGCCTGTCGCCGGCCATGC
>CAYYSH010000051.1:0-13050 GCA_964474265.1 uncultured Anaerolineales bacterium | reverse complement strand
ACATCATCACTGGGCGACTCCGGCTGGTTTGGGGTCTCAGGGATTCGCTATTTCACCCCCCCTGATTATCCATAAGTAGCTGTGACAGATGCTAGGCGGAAGTGGCTGTTTGCCAATTGATGGCCGGTCTAAAGAGAAAGGGGACTAAGCGATGAGTCGTCGGAGAAGACGCAGGAAAAGCAACCGGAGTGCCATCGCCACCCTTGCGGTCGGGGTGGTCATCATAGCATTGGCCCTTCTGGGCTCCCAGACAGGCTCGTCAGACATCTGGTTCGACGATGTCAAGAGACCACTCGAACTCTCAACCGACCAGGGGGAGACGCTCGTGCGTGTCGTTAGCGAGTCCCTTGCGCAGGGGAATAGCGCAGTAAACGAGGTGCCAGACCCCCTCGTCAACGATGACCAGGCCAGGATTGTCTTTCTGTCCGTGAGCGACGGTCAATCCCATGCCTGGGTCGTTATTGGGGCAGCGCGTGGCCTGGTGCCGGCCATCGAACAGGCCCTGTCCCGACTTCAGGCCACGCTGCCCGTGGGCTTCCGTCCCGAATGGGTCAAGCTGGACATCGTGGACACAGTGCGTCCACCACAGACTGTCCGTTCGAACACCCACTTTAGCTTTGAGCGAAGTCTGGAGGGCCTTGCTTTTGAGCGAGAATCACACATCGCCTTCCTGCCGGAGGAGTTAGTCGCCCACACGCTGGTGGACAGCGGCGGAGACGTCCAGTTCGACAACATCACCTGGTATCTGGAAGCTCGCCGGCCCCCAACCGAGACGTCAACCAAATTCGACACATCGAGCGTTCACAAAGCACGTCGCTTCACGACCCGCAGCTTCTTTTACAACGGGAAACAAGCATTTCCCCTATACCGGGGGCATCGTTTGATCGATGACATTACAAGCGAAGATCTGCTCACGGCGGCACAGCGGGCCGGCGCGTACCTGACACGTTCGGTCAATCGAGATGGCAAGTTTATTTACATCTACCTGCCGAAAAGCAACCGAGTGCTCGATGAGTACAACCTCATCCGACACGCCGGCTCGGTCTATGCCATGTTGGAACTGTATCAGGTCACACAGGAGAAAGAGCTTCTCAGCGCGTCTACTCGCGCCATCGATTACCTGCTTCAGTATGTCAAGCCCTGGGGCGAAGCCCCCAAGAGCGCTGCCCTGGTCAGCATGGACGGCGCAATGAAACTGGGGGGCACTGCCCTGACAGCGGTGGCGCTGGCAAAGTACGTCGAAGTCACACACGATCAGCAATACATGCCGCTTTTGCAACAACTCGGCCAATACATCGAAGACTCACAGCTCGACAATGGCAGGTTTATATCCGAACGGGCTTACCCGAGTGGCGAGATATCGGACTACGAGTCGCGATACTATCCTGGGGAATCCCTTCTGGCGCTCGTCCGCCTGTATGCGCTGGACGGTCAAGAGCATTGGCTGGATACTGCTGAGAAGGGAAGCAAATATCTCATCAAGGTACGCGATCAAGGAGTGCCGATGGGCGAGCTCATTCACGATCACTGGTTGCTGTATGCCCTGAATGAGCTTTATCGGTATCGACCGAACCCGATGTACCTGGAACACGCTATGCTAATCGCACAGGCCATCTCACAGAGTCAAAATCGCATTCCACAGTATCCGGATTACCGGGGAAGCTACTACACGCCGCCACGTTCAACCGCGACGGCCACTCGGACGGAGGGATTGGTTGCAGCGTATAAGCTGGCGCGGGACTATGGACGTAAAGAGGACGCTCAGTCGATTCTTACGACAATCCGGCTAAACATCATGTTTCAGTTGCAAACACAGTTCCAGCCTGAGTCCGTACTGTACATCAGCGACCCGCAACGAGCGCTGGGTGCGTTTCACAAGAGTCTCACGAACTTCGAGATACGCAATGACTATGTCCAACACAACATATCGAGCATCCTGGGTGTGTATCAGATCCTGACCGGTGGGTGAGCTGACGAGTGAACTTATGACCCATCAGGGGCTGTATCAGCACGCCTGCCGGCGCTCGACAGCGCAAATCACCGCATGAAAGACGTGCACAGTTACTAAGCTAAGGGGGTAGACTGGAGAAATGAAACAACGGGGTGGGTGTCTGTGGCTGCTTGTCGGTCTCTTCCTCGCCATCTTGGCCGGCGGCCTGGCGTTTACAGCCATGCTCAAGGCCACATCGGCCCAGCCGGCTGACCAGGTAGAGACGCGAGCACCTGTCGTCGTGGTTGCCCGAAACGTACCACCGCGCACCGAACTCAAAGCGGAAGACCTGATCACTAAGGACCTTCCGCTCTCAGCTATCCCGGACAATGCCGTGCGCGAGCAAAAGTCGGCCATCGGCAAGATCACAGTGAGCGACCTGGTGGCCGGGGAAATCTTGCTAGAACCGCGTATCGCTACACCAGGCGAACCGGGACCTCGCGTAGCCTTCAAAGTCGACCCAGGCAAGGTTGTAATGGCCTTTCCCGCAGACGATCTCATGAGCCGGGCCGGCGTGCTGATGCCCGGAGACATCATCGACATCCTGTACTCGATCCAGGTGCCCAAGAGTAGCAGTAAAGGGTCATCCAGCAACGAGACAGAAACCGTCACTTTCTGGACCTTGCAACAGATACCTATCACAGCCGTGGTGCTGCCGGCTGATGCCAGGAAGCCATCGAAAGATGGAAGCACCAACACGACCGGAGGTCCACCAGAATCCATCTTGCTGGCAGTGGACCCACAAGACGCCTTGCTGCTCAAGTACCTGAAGGATACGAATGGCATTGCCGACGTCGTTCTGCGTGCCCGCGAAGACGATACGGAGTACGAGACTGAACCTATCAACCGCAAGCATGTGCAAGACCAATACGATCTGACGCCAGAACGATTACGTTGAATCAGTGCCTGTCTCGACAAGTTGCCGTGGCCGGCCGCAGACTGTGCTCTTTAGCCCGGTCAGGAGCCGGCACAGCAAACAGATGGGCTTGCTGTCCAGAACCAGGGCACGTCCTGTCAAAGAGGCCAGCACCTTGGACAGGATCGATGTCCGGATCTGGACTACGCACTTGATACTCAGAACTATTTTGTGAGGAGTCGCCGTGAAGAAGATTCGCGTGCTGGTGGTAGCAGATGCTACTCCGATGCGTCAGGATGTTGTCGATGCAATCGAGCAGGACGTAGACCTGGAACTGGTCGGAACGGCGGTATCCGCTGCACAGGCGCTGGCCGCTGTCCGAGACGTGCCCCCCGACGTTGTTCTGGTCAACGAGACGTTGGGCGACATTAACACCCTTGCGTTGACTGAGGATCTGGCAACCCGGTATCCAGAAGTCACCGTGATTGCCATGACTCAGGAAGGACACATGGATTATGTGCGGGAGGCCATGCTGGCCGGCGCACGAGGGTTCGTGACCACCCCTCTGGTTGATGGCGAACTGTCACAAGTCTTGCGCCAGATCCGCCGGCTAGAGTTGAGCAGGCAAACCAGGCTTGCGCCTGTAGCAGCCGAGAACCAGAAAGCTGTTGAAGGCACAATCATTGCCATCTACAGCCCGAAAGGCGGGGTTGGTAAGACAACGCTCACGGCCAACCTGGGCGTTGCTCTGGCAAAGCAAAGCCATGCCCGCGTGGCTTTGGTGGACAACAACCCACAGTTCGGTCATCTGGGTCTAGTCCTGAACGTCCACGCCAACTACAGCCTGATGGACCTGCTAACTCGCGCAGACGATCTTGAGCCGGAAATGGTAGAGGGCATGTTGGCCTCCCACTCTTCCGGCGTTCAGGTACTTCTGGCACCTGGGGAAATCGAGCGCGCAGACGCGTTCCCCCCTCAGACCGTGACAAAGGTCCTGGCCATACTTCAGACAATGTTTAACTGGATCGTTGTCGACACGTGGCCAGTGCTGACCGAAAGCACGCTTGACGTGCTTGAGACAGCCGACCAGGTCTTCCTGATGCTGGTGCCAGATATTACCTGTCTGCGGGACACAAAACAGTTTCTGGATCTGGTCGAGTCGCTGAACTTTCCGCTGAATAAGTTCGAGATCATCGTTAATCGTGCGACCGAGGGCGGATTGGAACGTGATGTGATCGAGGAGACCTTGCGGCGCAAGGTGGCTATGGAAATTCCTCAGGACGACCCGCTGGTGACACATAGCTTGAACAAAGGGGTTCCGCTGGTTATCAGCCACAAACGCAGTCCAGTCAGCAAAGCGATCATGCAACTGGCAGAGCGGCTCACCACAGGGGGTAAGGAGCCCACGATCGAGGAGCGTGGACTGCGGACCAGAATGAAGCGCGTGCTTAATGCCGTCGGGTAGCCGGCATAGAAACAAGCCAGGCATTGCAGCACGCTTGCTTCCAATCGGCAAACAACTGCTCGGCTGAGCCCTCGGATCGGGGGTCGCTGAGGCGATGTACACAGGGGGAGCAAGAGGTTGACATTCACTGCAGGTCTCTACGGCTTACTTGGTGTAGGTGTCGGCGTCCTTCTAAGCCTGGCCGGGCGCCGGCTGGTTCACACGCATATCACGCCGCATGATCGGCGCGCCACACTGGATCTTCGGCGCACCACCATGTGGTTGGCATGTGCGTCCGGTGCGGGATTCGCCGGCCTATGGTTGAGGTACGGCCCCTCATTGCCGACGCTGATCGTAAGCGCCTACTTCAGTGTATTCCTGCTGATTCTTGTGCTCGATCTGGCGTACCGATGGGTGCCCAACATGCTGCTGATACCGACCACGGTTTTTGTCCTGATTGTCAGCACCTTGACCGGGCAACCGTCTCTGCTGAACTCGCTGGCAGGCGGGATGACCGGCTTTGCGTGGTTCTACCTCATCGCCATAGCCTATCGCGGTGCACTGGGAGCCGGCGATGTGAAACTTGCCGGGGTCATAGGCCTGATCACCGGCTTCCCGGGTGTGCTGACCGCGCTGACAATCGGCATTCTCACAGGCGGTATCGTTGCAGCCGCGCTACTCCTTTCCGGGCGAGTAACGCGCAAGAGTTACATACCATACGCACCATTCCTCGTGGCGGGTGCTCTGGTATCACTGGTTTTTGGGACACAAATTTCAGAAGGGTTCGCGAGCATATCAGGATTGTAGGAGGCATAAACGATGACCGCAGCCCTGGCAACGGGGACGATAGCTGCACTATCCGTAATCATCATGTTCGTGGGGGTCTTGCGACTCGTCGAGCGTGAGATGGATCCTCAAGAGCGGCTCGAAGCACAACTCACGGAACGACAAAGGCGCGCCAGAGGCAAAGCGACCGAGACAGGCAGGCTTCTGATCATTGATCGGCTGGACGAGGCTATTTCGCGTCGGGACTTCTCCGATGATTTGGCCCGTGAGTTGCTACAGGCCGATCTCAAGATCACCGTCGCCGAGTACATCCTGATTCGAGCGGCTGTAGTTCTCGTCGCGTTCCTGGTGGGCGTCATGGTGACCCGTAACCCGATCGTTGGCGTGGTTCTGGGCGGCGCCGGCTTTTTCCTCCCACGCCTGTACATCCGATATCGACGACACAAACGGCTACAGGCGTTCGATAGTCAACTGGAAGATGTCCTGACACTGCTGGTTGGCGCTCTTCGGGCAGGGCACAGCTTCCTGCAAGCACTTAACGTGGTGGTCGAGGAAATCCCACCGCCGGCTGCCGACGAGTTTCGTCGCGTCGTCCGGGAGGTTGGCCTGGGCCTGTCCCTCCGTGAAGCCCTCCAAAATCTGGTTCGACGCATCGAGAGCGATGACCTGGATCTGATCGTCACGGCGGTCAGCATCCAGCAAGAGGTGGGGGGTGATCTGGCAGAGATCCTTGATACAATCAGCGAAACTATCCGGGAACGGGTGCGGATTCTGGGAGAAATTCGCGTGCTGACGACGCGGCAAAAGCAGACCGGTTACATTCTGGCCGGCCTGCCTGTTATCCTGGGAATCATCATCTACTTTCTGAATCCTGAATACATCCTGCCTTTGTTCCAGCGCGGTCCGATACTGGCTATTCCAGGATTCGCCGCCTTTATGGAAGTCATCGGCTTCATGGTCATCCGCAAGATTGTCGATATTGAGGTGTAACCGATGCAAGCAATTCCGTCTGAAATCCCGTTGCTTGTCAGCTTTCTGGTGAGCTCAAGCGTGATGGCTTTCTGGCTGGGGCTCCAGCGGCGCGGTGAATCTCGCGCACTCTTGGACAGGCTAGGGCAGGTGGGAGAGAGGCAAAGAGTTCCCGAAGAACTTGAGATGCAACAGCCGTTTGTGGCTCGTGTGATCAAACCCGCGCTACGCCAATGGGTCCGGCGGCTGGGTTATCTCATGCCGAACCGTAACGTCGAGCGGCTGCAACACGATCTGGAGCGAGCCGGCAGGCCATATGGCCTCACGATCAGCGACTTTCTCGGCCTTCGCGTCATCGCCGCGCTCGCCATCGGCATCATCGTTGCCGCACTGCTGTACATTCGCGACCGGAGTATTATCTCTGTGATCTTCCTGGGGCTGCTAAGCGGGTTTGGTGGTTCCTTCATCCCGAGCTTCTGGCTGCGCCGGCAGATCAAGGTTCGCCAGGATCAAATCCGGCGGGGGCTACCCGACGCCCTGGACATGCTTTCGGTCGCCGTCACAGCCGGCCTGGCGCTGGATGGGGCTATGCATTCCATCGCCCAGAAATGGGACAGCGCCGTGGCCCAGGAATTCGGGCAGGCGGTCCGAGAAATGCAGGTCGGTGTCCCACGCATTGAGGCCCTTCGTGGCGTTGCACGGCGAACTGACGTCAAGGAAATGTCGAACTTCATCGCCGTGTTGGTGCAAGCCGATCAACTGGGTCTGAGCATCAGCACTGTGCTCAAGACCCAGTCAGATCAGATGCGCCTGCTCCGCCGGCAGCGAGCGGAGGAATTGGCAAATCAGGCCCCTATCAAGATGTTGTTTCCGCTGGTCTTCCTGATCTTTCCGTCCATGTTTGCAGTGATTTTGGGGCCGGCGGTTCCGAGGCTTATCGAGCTATTCAGCTACTTCTAGGATGAAAAATGGCAGTACAACTCACAAGCGAAATCGATCATCCCGTCGAAGATGATGATCTGTCGGAAAAGGACAAAGCGCTCTACCATCGCGGCCTTCACTACCTCCAAGCCGGAGAGTGGGAAGCCGCCATAGAATACCTGTCGGAGTTAGCTCGGCGTCACCCCAACCGGCAAGACTATGCCAAAATGCTGGAACAGGCACGCCTGAAGGCCAAGGTAGCTGGGGAACCGCCCCGGCGTGTTACAACCCAGAGCGTGCTACGCAGCCGGCGCATCTGGGCGCTGGTTGTCTTGAACTTCGTGCTGTGGCTCGGGGTAGCCGGTCGGCAACTTTATGTCCACCAGATCAAGCCTGCCATTGAACAGCGCCACACGGTTGAGCAACAGAGACAACTGGTGGAACAAGGCACGCAGGCCCTCATGGCCGGTGACCTCGAACTGGCTGAGCGGCGTCTCAAAGAAGCGCTCGACCTCGGCATAGACAACGCGACTGCACGCTCAGCTCTGGAAGAGATCAACAAGCGACGTCAGCTAACCGAGACATACGACCAAGCGATGCACCTGATCGAACAAGAAGACTGGGACGCGGCGCTTGCCGCACTTGAGACAATTCGTCAGACAGACCCCAGCTTCCGCGATGTACAAACACAGATCAAGCGTGTAAACAAGGCACGAGAGCGAGCCGCTGCTCTCCAACAGGCAAGTGAACTTCTGGAGTCTGGTGACCTGCAGCGTGCAACCGAGCAACTCTTGCTGTTGCAAGAGGAAATGCCAGACTTCAAGCCGGAAACCGTTAAGAAGCTCCTTGTCGAGAGTTACACGAAACAAGCAGAAGCAGCCCTCTCTGACCTGATGGCCGGCACCAGCAAGGACATCGAGCAACTTCAGGAAGCCATCGGATCTCTGTCAGACGTGGTACGCGGAACGACCTCGGATATTGAACAGCTTCAGCAAGCCCTCAGGTTTTTCGCCAAGGCACTGGAGGTCGATCCGTCGGATGTCCAGGCGGCAACAGAAGCCCAACTGGCTCAGGAATACCTGGCCGGCATCGAGGCCTATCGCGATGGCAACTGGGAACTGGCCAGCATCCACCTGGCCAACATCTACCCATCTGCGCCGGCCTACGCCACTGGCCGGGCTGCCATATTGCTGCAAGCTGCGTACGTCCAGAACGGGAACCGGTACCGGCGGAGGGGGGAATATGAGAGAGCCGCCGAAAAGTACCGTCAGGCCATCGCCGTGGGCCTGGCCGGCAACGCCACCCCCGTACCCGACGAAGCAGCCCCCTTGCTGCAGGCCGCGGACGACCTGGTCCTGGAAGGATTGTACCGGGAAGCAGCAGCAATCTATGGTGAGATTCTGCAAATGATGGGCTACCAGGGGACCTCCATCGAGAACGACATACCCAAAGAGGATGAAGTCGCCTGGCAACGTCCACCGGCACAGCCGGCCAATGCAGGGACTGGCGTCATCCAGGTCGCATCGACAGAGAACGACATGCTCAGCCCTAGCGGCACCGAGCCCACATCGCCGCCCATCGAGTTGTACGTGGTCCGCCCCAATGACACACTGAGTCGGATCGCAGCGCAGTTTAACACAAGCGTAGCGGAGCTTGTCGCAGCCAATGACATCATACAAAACCCGAATCTTATTCGTCCCGGCTGGCGACTACTGATCCCACAATCGTAAGACATCATAAACTAGACACAGGCGAGTGACCCGATGTTTGGCAGAAATCGCACGCGAACGAGTGAGAAAATCCCACAGAACGGGCCGGCACTGGCCGGCTCACGACTTGACCAGGCACGGCTCAAAGAGCGAGAACGTGTCGCCGACACTTACCGTGACTTGCGAAAGCGGGTCCAGGAAAAACTGATAGCAGAACTGGACCCACGCATGGACCTCTCAGATATCGAGGCGGTCCGGGAAACGATCAGCGATTTGTACGGCTCGATTCTGGAAGCGGAGAACGTGGTTCTCAACCGCGCCGATCGTGCCCGGCTGTTCGAAATCATCGTGTCCGAGATCCTCGGATACGGGCCGCTGGACCCGCTCCTGGAGGACGAGAACATCACCGAGATCATGGTGAATGGCCCCAATCAGATTTACGTGGAAAGAAACGGCAAGCTCTTCCAGGTTGACACCGCCTTCGAGGACGAAGAACACCTGATGCGAATCATCTTGCGCATGGTCGCCCCCCTGGGCCGGCGCATCGACGAGAGTCAGCCCATGGTGGATGGACGGCTTCCCGATGGTTCACGTATCAACGCCATCATCCCACCCCTGTCACTCGTTGGGCCAGTACTTACAGTTCGAAAGTTCGCGAAGGAGCCTTTCACCGTCGAGGACCTCATCAACTTTGGCACCATGAGCCGCGAGATTGCGGAGTTCTTGAAGGCGTGTGTTGAGGCCCGGCTGAACATCGTTGTCTCAGGCGGTACCGGAGCCGGCAAAACCACCCTGCTCAACGTCCTATCCAGCTTCATCCCCTCGGATGAACGCATCATCACCATTGAAAACGCAGCAGAACTGCAACTCAACCAGGAACACGTGGTCACACTGGAGTCTCGCCTGCCGAACATCGAGGGAAAGGGCGAAGTGACCATCCGGGACCTGGTGATCAACGCCTTGCGAATGCGCCCCGACCGCATCGTCGTCGGCGAGGTCCGGGGTGGTGAAGCGCTGGACATGCTCCAGGCCATGAACACCGGCCACGACGGATCGCTGACCACGGTACACTCCAACGGACCACGCGATACGCTGCGACGTATCGAGACCATGGTGCTGATGGCCGGCATGGACCTGCCCCTGCGCGCCATCCGCGAACAACTTGCGTCCGCCCTCGACATGGTGGTCCACGTGGCCCGCCTGCGAGATGGCACACGCAAAATCGTCAACATCTCAGAAGTGCAGGGCATGGAAGGCGACGTGATCGTGATGCAAGACATCTTTGTCTTCAAGCAGACGGGGCTGCGAGACGGACGGGTCCTGGGCGAGCTCAAGCCGGTTGGTGTCCGCCCCAAGTTCACAGAGCGGCTGGAAGCCGTCAACATCTTCCTGGAACCATCGGTATTCGGAATCGACGCGCGCGTCTTCCAGCGACGCCTCTAAGCAGAGATGGAATTTCATGGATAGCCGTACGATGAACGCGTTCAACGTTACACGCAACCGGACACTGATTGAGCGAGGTGAGGTCGCGGACAACGCGTGGACTCGTCTGAAGGGGCTGATCGGTCATCGGCCATTGAAAGCCGGCGAGGGCCTGATGATTCAGCCCTGCAACAGCGTGCATACCTTCTTCATGCGCTTTCCAATCGACGTCGTGTACGTCTCCGAGGCCGGTGAGGTGGTGGGGCTGGCCCAACGACTGATGCCCTACCGCATCGGGCCGATCGTCCGGGGGGCGAGCTTCGTGTTGGAGTTGCCGGCCGGCACTATCGAACAGACAAAAACACAAAGGGGGGATCGGGTGGTGGTGGAGCAATAAGCAGCCCAATGGCCGGCCCCATGCTTCAACCACGGTACTACCCGAGAGCGTATAGCAGCTATGTTAAAGATACGGAGACATCCAGCATACCCATACATCCTCTGCCTGCTTATTCTGGGCATCATGATCCTCCTGACAACCCAACTTGGCAGTATGCGGCACGCCATGGCTCGCGGCTCGCCGGGCACCGTGGACTTCAGCGCGTACTGGAGCGCCGGCCAACTACTCCGAAGAGGCGAAAACCCCCACGACTTCAGCCTGCTACAGACCATTGAAGTGGGGCGCGTCTTCTCCACCCCCCTCGCCCTCGGCATGTGGAACCCGCCGTGGGTGCTGATCTGGCTTTTTCCGCTCTTCCTGCTGGATTTTCCGACAGCCACGCTCGTCTGGCTGGGCGTGAACCTGGCAATTGTCCTCGTCAGCAGCAGCCTGCTGTGGGCCGTTTTCAAGCCCGGTCCGGCCAGGCAGAAGCTGACCACGGCGTGGCTGGCTGGCGTGGCCTTCGTGCCGGCGCTGATGACCATGCGCCAGGGGCAGATCAGTGGCCTGAATCTGCTGGGGGTTGCCGGGTTCATGTTCTTCCTTCGAAAAAAACGCGACCTCCTTGCCGGCGCATCGCTGGCACTGGCGACGACGAAACCCCACACCGTCTACCTGCTGTGGCTGGCCGTGATCTGGTGGGTGGTGACACAGCGGCGATGGAAGGTCCTGGCCGGCTGCCTGAGTGTGCTGGCGTTCTCCGGCCTGGCCCTTGCCACCATGCGCCCCACCTGGCTCACAGATTATCGCGCGGCGTTGGCGAATCCGCCGGTGTACTGGGCCACACCCACCATCGGCGGGGCAATCCGGGGATTGCTGGGCGTGCAGGCCCCACAGGTCCAGTACCTGGCCCCTGGCCTGGCCGGCCTCCTGCTGCTCCTCTATCTGCTTCGCGCGCGACCGGCCCTTGACTGGCAGCAGGCCGTCAGTCCGCTGCTTCTCCTGTCCGTCGCGACCGCCGCCTACGCCTGGACCTACGACCAGATCGTCCTTCTGGTCCCCTACCTGCAACTGATCGTCTGGCTGAGCGACGAAGAGGACTACAGCACTCTCTATGCAGCCACGATAGCCGGCGGGATCGTCACATACCTGGGCATTCTCCTGATCCAGAATCTGTTGAGAGTGAACGGAGTGTACCAGTTCTGGACCTCGTGGGTCCTGGCCGGCACCTACGCTTATGCCTGGCTGTACCGCAACCCACCCCGCTCGCCTGCCCTGGTACGCGTGACTGTGCGATCGACCGACCCGCCGTCGTGACTCACTTGCCACTGATCACCCGATGGGGCATCCAGGAGGTTGGGCATGACAGCCATTGAGCAGACATCAACCGAGCAGGCCGTGAGAATACCTGTGGACGATGCGGCGGCCGCCCTCAACTTCTGCCGCCGGCTGGCGCAGGCGTTGAACGGCCACCAGGCGATCACGACCTCCGTGGCCCTGTCACCGCTGAACGGCTCTGGAGACACCGGACGCGGCCCCGAAGTTTCCGTCGTGTTGCCAGTCTTCAACGAAGCGGAGAACCTGCCGGCATTGTACCGCCGGCTCACGACGGTGCTTGAGGCCGAGAGCCTGCCCTACGAGCTCGTCTTCGTCGATGATGGGAGCAGCGACGGCAGCACGGAGTTCCTGCGTGCGCTGACCGCCGATGACGCGCGTGTGCGGGTGGTGGAACTGGCGCGGAATTTTGGGCACCAGGTCGCCATCACCGCCGGCCTGGACTACGCCCGGGGGGACGCCGTCATCGTCATGGATGCCGACCTGCAAGATCCGCCCGAGGTGCTGCCCCAGTTCATCGCCGAGTGGCGGGCCGGCAACGATGTCGTCTACGCCATCCGCGAACAACGCAAAGAGAACTGGCTCAAGCGTCTGGCTTACACGGCCTTCTACCGCATGCTGCGCCGTGTTGCGAACGTCGATATCCCGCTGGACGCCGGCGACTTCTGCATCATGGACCGACGGGTGGTGAACCTGCTGCGCTCCATGCCGGAGCGAAACCGTTTCGTGCGGGGGATTCGCAGTTGGGTCGGGCTTCGCCAGAAGGGCCTGCGCTACGAGCGTCAGGCGCGCTATGCGGGCCGGCCCAAGTACACCTTTGGCCGGCTCATGCTCCTGGCCCTGGACGGCTTTATCTCCTTTTCACACACACCGTTGCGTATCGCGTCCCTGTTGGGGGTCGGCATCTCGCTGATGTCATTTGTGCTGGCCGGCTTCTACTTCATCAAGAAACTCACGCTGGGGCTGAACCCGCCGGGCTTCGCTACGCTGGTGGTGGCCATCTTCTTCCTGGCCGGCATACAACTCATCACCATCGGCGTCATGGGCGAATACATTGGCCGCATCTTCGACGAGGTGAAACAGCGCCCACTCTACGTCGTGCGCCAGGTCACGGGAGGCAGCTATGTCCATTCTGAAAAAACGTGGCTGAGCCCTCAATTCACCGCCGAGAGCGCCGAGTAAGTAAGAGGAGTTACGCAGTGAGATTGTTCGTCCTGCCAACCCATGTCATTCTGAGGCGCG
>CAYYSH010000050.1:5574-13093 GCA_964474265.1 uncultured Anaerolineales bacterium | reverse complement strand
CCTCAGAATGACATGGGTTGGCAGGACGAACAATCTCACTGCGTAACTCCTGTAACTGAACAATCGGTGGGGCCGGCCTGCGGCCCGTGTCCCGTGCGCGGTCAGAGGCCGGTCAGAGCACTTTAGCCTGCTTTTCACAGCCGCAAAAATCAAGTATAATTGGATCAAGGAGCTGCTACCGTTGAAAGCCTTTTGAAGGATGAGGTCATGCGTAAGCTCACTGCATTTCGAGTATTCAATCTGTTTCTGATTTTTCTCGCCCTCTTCTCCCCCCTCGTGTTGCCTCTCCATGCCCAAGGGCGCGCAACCGTCGATGTGTTGACGGTCGAAGGGGCGGTCACGCCGGTCGTGGCGCGGTACATTGAGCGTGGTATCCAGGAGGCTGAATCCAATGGCGCACAACTGCTGGTGATCCGCCTGGATACGCCGGGGGGCAGCGTGACCGTCATGCAGGAAATTGTTCAGGCCATGATAGCGGCCGACGTACCGATCGCTGTCTATGTGGCTCCCGAGGGTGCGCAGGCCGTCTCTGCCGGCACGTTCCTGGTGTTGGCCGGCCACATCGCTGCCATGGCCCCTAACACGAGAATTGGCGCCGCATCACCGGTGGGAGGTCAGGGTGAAGACCTTCCCGAAACAGCTAAAGAGAAAACCACCAATGTCCTCGTGGCACAGATCAAGGGCCTGGCTGACCGTCGAGGGGAGCGCGCGGTTGCGTGGGCTGAAAAAGCGGTCAGGTCTGCAGAAGCCGCTGAAGCCAAAGACGCATTGGAACTCGGCGTCATCGACATGATCGTGCCCAACGTTGACGAATTGCTGGCGCAAGTTGATGGTCAGGAAGTCCGGCTCCAGACACGGACAGTTGTCCTCCGAACTGCCGGCGCTGAAGTCATCGATTTGCCGATGACGTTGGTCGAGCAGTTTCTGCACACCATCACCGACCCGAACATCGCCTACATCTTGCTGATTCTCGGGATCAATGGCCTGTTGTTTGAGCTGGCCAATCCGGGAGGGTTCCTGGCCGGCGTGATCGGTGCCATTTGTCTGGTGATGGGCTTCTATGCCCTGGGCGTCTTGGATGTCAACTATGCCGGCCTTGCTCTAATCGCGCTGGCGTTCGTGCTCTTCGTCGTTGACGTCAAAGCGCCTACCCATGGAGTTCTCACCGTAGGCGGTGTCATATCCTTCGTCCTCGGCTCGCTGATTCTGTTCAACACGCCGTTTTATGCTGTGTCGCGCGGCTTGATAGCCAGCGTGGCGCTCATCACGGCCGCCTTCTTTGCCTTCGCCATCGGGGCTGCTGTCCGTGCCCAGCGTCAGAAGCCGACGACCGGCCTGGACGGCCTCATCGGCGCGGAAGCACAGGTCCGTAGTGACCTGGACCCTGAAGGTACCGTCTTCCTCTTTGGGGAGCGCTGGAAGGCACGGACGGAGGGTCATCCAATTAAGCGAGGCGAAATAGTGCGCGTAGTCGGTGCGGAAGGCTTTGAGCTGATTGTCGAGCCATTAGCCACGTCGCAGGCCGGGGATGGATCAGAGTTTGAGGGGCAAACCGATGTGGTGCGCGGGCCAACATCGGAGGCCCTGGGACAGGAGTCCTGAGGAGGTAAATAATGCTTGGTGGACTAACGTTTATTGGCGTCGTGATTCTGGCGATCTTGATTCTCGCCAGTGCCGCCATTAAGATCGTTCAAGAGTACGAACGGGGCGTGATCTTTCGATTGGGCCGGCTCATTGGAGCCAAGGGGCCGGGTCTCTTTTTCATTATCCCGATTGTGGATCGGATGATGAAAGTTGATCTGCGGGTTGTCACGCTGGATGTGCCAAGTCAGGAGGCTATCACCCGCGATAACGTCACTGTGAAGGTCAATGCAGTCGTGTATTTCCGAGTGATCGATCCGGCGGCCTCCATCGTGAATGTTGAGGATTTCCGGCGGGCTACCTGGCAGTTGGCGCAGACGAGCCTGCGAAATGTCATTGGTCAGAGCGAGCTAGATGAACTGCTGGCACACCGTGAGCGAGTGAATACGAAGCTCCAGCAGATTATCGACGAGCAAACAGAGCCGTGGGGCATCAAAGTGAGCCTGGTGGAAGTCAAAGACGTCGAATTGCCGCCAGGCATGCAGCGCGCCATGGCTCGCCAGGCCGAGGCGGAGCGTGAAAAGCGGGCCAAGATCATCCATGCTGAAGGCGAGTATCAGGCTGCGCAGACGCTCCAGGAGGCAGCGACGCTGTTAGCCGCAGAGCCGGCAGCGATCCAGCTCCGGTATCTCCAGACGTTGACCGAGATTGGTGTTGAGCAGAACTCGACAATTATCTTTCCCCTGCCCATTGACCTGATCAGCAACTTCGTCTCATCTGTTGCGAGCGACGGCGCGCGAAAGCCTTCCTCGTAACTGGGCAAGGGGGCTGAAGGGCAGCCAAACGTTCCTCTGTTCTTCAGCCCCCTTGTGCGAAAAAGGGGGGAGAACGGTGAACGAGTGGCTGGAACGCCACCGTGGCTACCTCATCGTTGTCTTGTTGAACTTCATTGGCTGGGCTGCCGTGTTTTTCGCATTGCATCGGCCGACCCAGGGTCTTGTGGAAATCCTGCCTCCGCCTACGACGACGCCGGCACCGACCTCTACGCCGATTGTGCTAACGGTGTACGTGAGTGGTGCGGTTGCGAATCCGGATGTATACACCCTTCCCGCTGGTAGCCGCGTCAAACAGGCCGTAGAAGCTGCCGGCGGGTTTGCTGAGGACGCAGTCGAGGCCGGCGTAAACCTGGCACAAACGCTGGTTGATGGCCAGCAGGTCTACGTGCCTCGCCAGAGCGAGGTGGCTGATGTGCCGGCAGTCGTCGCGGGGTCGTTCGCCAATGCTTCCTCGGTTGGCGAATCGAATAGGCCGATCAACATCAATCTGGCATCGGTGGAGGAATTGACGGCGTTGCCGGGGATTGGGCCCTCCATCGCTGGCCGCATTGTGCAGTACCGCGATAGCCACGGACCCTACCGCACGATTGAGGAAATTAAGAAGGTCAAGGGCATCGGAGATGCGATCTTCGAGAAAATCAAGGACCGGATCACGGTGAATTAGTGTCTGGTTCGAAGCCTAGCCTGGCCGGAGACCAACCGGACCGCCTTTCGGATGTTTCGAGTCCCATTCCAGGAGGATATTGTGGCAACTGAGCTCGCGCCTGCTAAACTTCGACGTACGCTTGATCCAACGAGTTTGTCTTTTGCGGCGACCGACGAACTTCCCGTGTTGAAAGGAATCATCGGTCAACCCCGGGCGGTGGATGCCCTGCAGTTTGGTCTGGACATCCAGGACCCAACCTTCAACATCTATGTGGCCGGCCTGCCCGGCACCGGTCGCACCACCGCCGTCCAGGCGTTTCTGGAGGAACTGGCACGCCAGAAGGAAACGCCTGATGATTGGTGCTATGTGAACAACTTCGCGGACCCCTATCGCCCGCGAGCATGCCGGCTGCCGCCAGGTAAGGGCCGGGAGTTGGCCGCTGACATGAAACATCTCGTTGAGCAGGCACGTCAGGAGGTGCCCAGAGCCTTCGAGAGTGACGAGTACACCGGTCGCGTTGAAGCTATCAACGAAGAGCTGAGTAGTCAGCGAGAGGCGCTTCTCACGAAGCTGGGCCAGGAAGCCCAGCAGGCCGGCTTTGCGCTTCAGCCCAGCCCGATGGGTTTGCTGCTCATTCCCATCGTCGGGGGCCAGCCGCTGTCCGACCAGGCTTTCCTGTCCCTGCCGGAATCGGCGCGGGAAGATATCCGGCGCCGGCGTGGGGCTCTGGAGGACAAAGTCAAAGAGACCATGAAGGAGGTGCGCCGGCTGGAGCGAGAGGCGCGGGAGAAAATCAGACAACTGGATGCCGAGGTGGCACTCTTCGTCGTAGGCGGGCTGCTGGATGATCTGTTGGAGAAGTATCAAGGTTTTCCTGGCGTGGAAAACTACCTGAAAGAGGTGCAGGAAGACATCACGCGCAACGTTGGCCAGTTCCGTGCGCCGGCGGAAGCACCCCAGCCTGGCGTCGTGCCAGCTCCCTGGATGGCGGATCTTCCATTCCGCAAGTACCAGGTGAACGTCGTGGTGGATAACAGCGACCGCCAGGGGGCACCAGTGATCATTGAGCTGAACCCGACCTACAATAACCTCTTTGGCCGGATGGAAAAGGAGACCCAGTTTGGCGTCTTGCACACGGATTTTACACTCATCAAGGCCGGCTCTCTCCACCAGGCCAACGGCGGATATCTGGTTCTGCCGGTCGAGGAGGTTTTGCGTAACCTGTTTGCCTGGGACGGGCTGAAGCGCGCTCTGCGCAACCGGGAAATTGCCATGGAGGAGATGGGCGAACGCCTGGGCTTCGTCGCCACCAAGAGCCTTCGTCCGGAACCTATCCCGCTGGATGTGAAAGTAGTCCTCATCGGCACATCGCTTCTCTACCATTTACTCTATGCGACCGATGAAGATTTCAACGAACTCTTCAAAGTCAAGGCCCATTTCGATACGCGCATGGATTGGACCGACGATAACTTGCAGGACTACGTCGCGTTCATGTGCACGCTGTGCGAGAAAGAGAAATTGCGCCACCTCGACCGCGATGCCGTGGCGAAATTGGTGGAGCATGGCGCCCGCTTGGCCGCAGATCGGGAGAAGCTGTCTACCCGTTTTGCCGATCTGGCGGACGTCATCCGCGAGGCAAATTTCCGCGCCGGCCAGGATGGCTCGTCTCACATCACGGCCGACCACATCCGCCAGACAATCGAGGCTCGTGTCTACCGGTCTAACCTCATCGAGGAACATATTCGGGAGATGATTGCCCGCGATACGCTGCTCATCGATACGGAAGGAGCGGTGGTCGGCCAGGTAAATGGCCTGTCGGTGGTTGATCTGGGGGACTATGCCTTTGGCCGGCCCAGCCGCATCACTGCCAGCGTCGCCCTGGGACGGGCCGGCGTGGTGGACATTGAGCGAGAGGTGAAGCTGGGCGGACCCATCCACAGCAAGGGCGTCATGATCCTGAGTGGATACCTGGCCCAGCGCTATGCCCAGGACAAGCCGCTGAGTCTCTCCGCGCGCCTGGTGTTCGAGCAAAGCTACGAGGGAATCGAAGGGGATTCGGCCTCCAGCACAGAACTGTATGCCCTCCTGTCTGCTCTCTCCGACCTGCCGATCCGACAGGACATCGCTGTCACTGGCTCTGTGAACCAACATGGTGAAATCCAGGCCATCGGCGGGGTGAACCAGAAGATCGAAGGCTTCTTCGACGTATGCCGAGTCAAAGGTTTGACTGGCAATCAAGGGGTGATGATTCCAGCCGTCAACGAGCAACACCTGATGCTCCGCGAAGATGTGGTTCAGGCTGTGGAACAAGGGCAGTTTCACGTCTGGTCAGTGCACACGGTGGACGAGGGCATTGAGCTTCTCACCGGCGTCCCCGCCGGCGAGCGTGGTCCAGACGGCCAGTTTCCAGAGGGGACGGTTAACTATCGCGTGGATCAGCGGCTGCGCGAGATGGCTACGGCGCTCCAGGAGTTCGGTCGAGCTGAGGAACCGAGAGAGGCGTCCCCAGCGGAAACTGCTGACGAGTGAGAGGGATGAGGTAGAGTATGAAGCTTGGGGCTCATGAGTCCATTGCCGGCGGCCTGGACCAGGCTTTTGTGCGTGCACAGAAGGTGGGGTGCGACGCTGTCCAGCTTTTCGTCAAGAGCAACCGCCAGTGGAAGGCCAAACCTCTCACGGAAGAGGAGGTGCAGCGATTTCGCGAGCGGCAGGCGGAAACGCAAATCGAGCCTGTCGTGGCTCACGCGTCCTACCTGCTCAACCTGGCCTCGCCCAAAGACGATCTGTGGAGCCGATCCCGAGACACGTTGCTGCTGGAATTGGAGCGCTGCGAGGCCTTGGGCATCCCGGGGCTGGTGCTGCACCCGGGCTCTCACACCGGGGCCGGCGAAGAAGCCGGCCTGGCCCGCATTGCCCAGGCCCTGGGCGAGATTCACGCCCGCACGCCGGGGTTCAAGAGCCGTATTCTCCTGGAGACCATGGCCGGCCAGGGGACGAACCTGGGGTACCGCTTCGAACAGTTGGCATGGTTGCTGGCCAACACACCCGAGGGAGAGCGGCTGGGCACCTGTTTCGACACCTGCCATGTGTTCGCTGCCGGCTACGAGCTGCGCACGCCCGAAGGCTATGCCGAGACCATGCAACAGTTCGATGAGATTGTTGGGCTGGAGACCTTGGGAGCCATCCATCTGAATGACTCTCAGGCCGACTTGGGGAGCCGGAAGGATCGACATGCCCACATCGGAGAGGGTTATCTGGGGCTGGAGGCCTTCCGCCTTGTTGTCAACGATCCTCGTCTCCAGCACCTGGCCGGCCTGCTGGAGACGCCCAAGGGGGATGGCCTGCGGGAAGACCAGGAAAACCTGGAGCGACTGCGTAGCCTGATCGGAACGGTAGGTAGGTAGGGGCAAGGCATTCCCTACGTCATCTGGCACTGTCCAGGGAACTCAGCCTCCCCAGGGCGTGTTGCCATCGGATCAAGCTTCTGGGAATGCCTTGCCCCTACGCGTCTGCCTGCATGGCATTGCTGCGCCTGTTTGGTACCCGGTGTCGAAGCCGGCGTAGCCACTCGCGCCACGTACCCCGACGGTCAGGCTGCCAGGTGGCAATCTCCCGCTGCGCGATCTCGTAACCCCGTGTGATCAACGTGTCCGCATGGGTAAAATCCCACAGAGGAATAGGCGCGTCGGCACGTAAGGCAATGCGGTGCACGGGCACGCCTCGCGCCTCGGCCAGGGCCATCTCCAGATCGATTTGCCGCTGCTCGACGGTGATGGTCAGCTTGGTCAGGAAGGGGCCGAACCCGGAGGCACTCGGGGCTACGGCTCGCGGCTCTGCCAGGTCCAGCGCAATGATTTCCGTAGCGCCTTGTGAGAGCGCCGGCTCGATGGGCAGGTTGCTGACGACCCCGCCATCCATGAGGAGGTGATCCCCAACCTCCAATGGATATGTCCAGGGAGGCAACGCTGTGGAGGCCAGCAGACCCTCCAGCACCGACTGCTCAGGGTCTTCGCCATACAGAACCGGACACCCATTGTTGAGGTCAGTAGCCACCAGGATCAGGCGTGGACCCTGGATATCGCCGAAGCGTAGGTCGGGGGACAGGCCGTGAGACACAAAGAAGTTGCGAATGCGATAGCGTGGGTGTTCTTGTGGCCGGTTGAAGAGCATACGCACTGTGAGCCACAGGTAATTGGCCGGCAGCAGGTCGGCCTCCGCTGCGTCACGCCAGACAGCCTCCAATTCTGAGAGCGTCTCGGAGGTGAAGCCGCGTACAGCCACAAAGGCAGCGTTGGCTGCGCCGGCTGACGTGCCTACCAAAAGATCGGGACGGATATTTGCTTCCAGCAGGGCTCGCAGTGCACCGACCTGTAGTGCACCACGACCGCCCCCGCCGCCGAGGACAAAGGCCAGCATGATAACATCTCCCTTGTTAAGAGCCTATCCGAAAAATCGC
>CAYYSH010000050.1:0-5474 GCA_964474265.1 uncultured Anaerolineales bacterium | reverse complement strand
CCAACAACAGGAGCAGGCCCACCTCCTCAGCGGGCCTGCTCCAATCTGGACTCCTCACGTGTTACAGGCCGGATCTCGTCAGTCGCAGCGCTGCCAGATCACGGCTCTGTCGCAGGTGGTTCATCTAATGTCACCGGCACTTGAATCCGCTTTCCATCCCGCAACAGCGTAACCGTCACCTTCTGTCCCGGTTTCCGCTGTTTCAGCAGGGCGGCCAGATCTTCCACCTGGGTCACAGGTTGGTCATCCACGGCGATAATGACATCGCCTCCGACTAACATGCGTTGTCCCTCAATTGTGGTGGGCTTGTAACTCCCGCGCAGGCCGGCCTTGTCCGCCGGACTCCCCATCGCCACTCGTTCGATCAGGACTCCCTGTTGATCTTCAGGCAAACCCATCGCCTGGGCGATCTCCGGTGTCAGCGTGACACCTTCGATGCCTAGCCATGCCCCTTTCTCGATGACCCGTTTGACGACCGCTTCCTGCGGTCCGCGTTCAGGTCTGGCGGCCAGTTTGACTTTGACTGTTTCTTCCTTGCCATTGCGTAACACGGTCAACGTGACTGTCTGACCCACGTCCGTGTTGCGTGTCAGGTAGGTGACCAGATCATCGATCCCCTTCACAGGTTGCCTATCGATGGCGACGATCACGTCACCGCCGACACGTACCTGCTGTCCTTCGATCTCCACCTGGCGGTCGCTGCCACGCAGGCCGGCCTTGTCCGCCGGGCTGTCAGGCACGACGTCTATCACCAGCGCTCCTCGCTGATCCGCACTCAGGTCCATTGCTTTGGCCAGGTCCGGGCTCAGGGTAATGCCGCTGATGCCAAGCCAGGCATGCTCGTAATGGCCGGTTTCAATCAGCGCCGGCACAACCTTTTGCACAATGGCAGACGGGATGGCGAAGCCGATGCCGGCATTCGCCCGTACCGGCGATTCGATAGCCGAGGTGACCCCGATAACGCGGCCCTGATCGTCCAGGAGCACCCCGCCGGAGTTGCCGGGGTTGATCGGTGCATCGGTCTGAATGACGTCTGGAATGCTGAAGCTGGGCCCTGGCGTGTTGCCCCTTTGCACTGGCAAGAGCCGGCCCACAGCACTGACGATCCCGTGGGTCATTGTGCCTTCCAGGCCAAAGGGGTTGCCGATCGCAATGGCCAGTTGCCCGACCTTGACCTTTGTGGAATCGGCCAGAATCACGGGATGCAAACGATCAGCCGGCACGTCTACCTTCACCACCGCCAGATCGCTGTCCGGGTCCGCCCCGACTACTGTGCCGGCCACCGTGGTGCCATCGTAGAATGTCACCGTGATCTTGTCTGCTCCCTCGACCACGTGATTATTGGTCACAATATGTCCCTGTTTGTCCCACACGAAGCCGGAACCCAGGCCGCGTTGATAGAACTCCTGCGGCCCCTGCGGCACCAGAGGGCCGAAGAACGGAAATCCCGGGATCTCGGGTATCGAGGGCAGAGCGACTTCTTCTTTCTGAACAACCCGGATGTTGACGACTGACGGATTGACCCGATCGTAGATCTGTTCCAGGGCACCTTCCAGGGCAGCCAACGTCCCTGGAGCCGGCGCGGGCGAGATCACCGGTGCAGCCGGGATGGTAGCGGTGGCGGCCGGTGCAGAGATGGCCGGCCGAGCCAGGCCGGCTCCTGGACTACATGCAGCCAGTAGCAGACAAATAGTAACTAATACAGCTATCAGCATATAGCGTTTCATCTGTAATTCAAACCTCCTCTATACACGAATCTCTTGCCGCTGGAAGAGCACGTAGCCCAATGCAAATAGCAGGATGGTGGCGGCAATGAGCCCTGTCAGGTGCGGCCAGATGAGCAATAGGCTTTGCCGCAACGGAAGTGGTGTACCCAAGATGGCGCCCTGCCATTGGAAGGGCAACACCAGACCAAAAGCACGCACCGTCGGATGCAGGAGAGCCAATGTGATCTCGGTGAAGAGCGTGTTAGGCGACAGGCGTGTGAGCGTCAGTTCCAGTTGGGTTTGCGCAAGCACCTGCTGCGGCAGACCAAACGGTGCGGGACGCAATACTTGGGCTAGCAGGCTGGCGATCATGCTCCAGAACGCCGTGAAAAAGAGCCAGGTTGCGATGGACGCCAGGGCTGCCGTGGCCGGCTGGCGGAAAACGATGGAGAACACCAGCGCCAGGGCCAGCCAGATGCCGCCGTAGAAAATCGTGGCCAGCAGGAACCACAGGCTACGTGCAACTTCTTCGCTGCCGGGCGGAACGCCCAGTCGCACGATGCCCAGCCCCATGATGAGCAACCAGATGGCTGTTAACACCAGGGCCAGGGTGAAGAAGCCGGCCAGGAACTTGCCAAACAGCAGAGCGTCACGATAGATTGGCTGAGCCAGCACACGCGCGAGCGTGCGCTGGTTGAACTCCCCGTTCACCGCGTCAAATGCCAGCGCAATGGCGATGAGTGGCACCAGGAAGGCCAAAAAACCGACGAAGGCAGGTAACGGGTCGCGTGCTGTGGTAAAAAGCTTCAGGTACAGGAAGGGGTCCTCCCCGATGGTATCTCGGATATTCTGGATCGCAGCGTAGACGGTGCCGGCTGCTGTCAGCACGATCAGAACTTCCAGAATGCGCATGCGAGCGCTCGTGAGGTGGTCGGCCATCTCCTTGGCCACCACAGCCCACAGACCCGTCCACGGAGAACCTTCGCGAGCGCGATCCCGGCCAATCTGCTCAAGCTGCAGCGACATATTCCACCTCCTGGAAGTACCGTGCGTAGATCTCATCCAGGTTCGGCTCCTCAAAGTCTAGCGCGAGGAGTTTGCCGTCGGCTCCGATGACGGCGTGCGCGGCTTCTGCGCGCAGGTCATTCCTGGCTTCCAACTCAAAGACGTTTGTGTCATGCCGCTTTATATCCACCACTCCGGGTATATCCCGTAGTGCCTTTTCAAGCGCGGCTACAGGCCCATCCACCTCAAGGTGGATGCGGTACGCACCGCCAAGGACGCGCTGCGCCAGATCTCTTACCGTGCCTTCGAGGACCATGCGCCCCTGGCGGAAGAGGCCCACTCTGTCACACACTGTCTGCACCTGGTACAGCAAGTGCGAGGACAGAAGGATGGTGATCCCCTCTGCCTTCAAATCCCGGATAATCGCCAGAAACTCCCGAGCCGCCTCTGGGTCGAGGCCTTGAGTTGGTTCGTCCAGGATGATGAGTTGAGGCCGCTTGATCAAGACCTCGGCGACGCCCAGTCGCTGACGCATCCCCCGCGAGAACGTCGCCACGCGCCGGTCAGCAACGCCGGCCAGACCAAGGCGCTGGAGCGCTTCGTCGATGCGCCTGTATGCCTCATCCCGACGCAGGCCGTTGAGTTTGGCGATGTAGATCAGGTTCTCGTGCGCCGTCAGTTCGTCGTAGAACCCCACCTGTTCTGGCAGGTAGCCCACATGGGCTTTCACGCTCAGTGGTTGGCGCACCGGGTCCAGGCCCAAGACGCGCACGCTGCCTGCTGTTGGCTCCGTGAGCCCCAGGAGCATCAGGATTGTTGTCGTCTTACCTGAACCGTTGGGGCCGAGCACGCCAAATACCTCGCCCTGCTCCACGGATAGATCTAACGCGTCTACGGCAACGATGTCTCCGTAGTGTTTGGTCAGTCCTCGAGTTTCGATCACCAGTTTCCCCATAGGTTACCTCCTCAGTATCGCGGTAGGTGGTCAGGCATCCTGGGTTGGGTAACGCGCTGCTACGCAACTCCCGCGGCGTTCAGCCGTCGAAACCCGTCGTTACTGTGCGCCAGAATGCCAGCACCTGCCTGACCACCTCGGCTCACCGGCGACCGAATCGCATCACAGCCAGACCTACCACAGCCACAGCGACAGCGATCAGAGCAAGCCCTGCTACGCCCCACAGGGTTGAGGTAAGTACCGTGATGCGGAAGTCCGCGGATTCGGATGTTCCGCCGTCGGCGCGTGCACGTACGGTGACCATATAGTCGCCGGCCACCGCTTTCTCGGAGGGACGGAGTTTGGCTGTCACCTCGACCTGTTTGTCAGGTGCGATCTCATTGATCCGCTTGGGCTCAAACTCGACGGTCCAACCGGACGGTTCCGAGGCGCTCAGCTCGATGTTGTGTGCCGGCGCGCTGCCCGTGTTTTGGACGATGATTTTGAGAGACGTTTCCTTGCCGATATAAGCCTGTCCAGACAGCCGGCCATCGGGTGCCGTCACCGTCAGTTCCGGCCGACCGGTGACCTCAGCGGTCAGGTTGATCTGGGCCTGCACCTCACCGCCCTCAGCCGTCACGGTGATTGGGTACTGGCCGGCGGGAGTCTGCCGGGGTGGCTTGACTTCAATGCTCAGCCGTTTCGTCTCGTTGGCTTTAACTGGCACGCTGGTCACTTCCTGTCCGCTGGTCTTGATGTTGACCTGGAAGCCCTCGGGAGCGTCAACCAGAAAGTTGACCGTCACGTCTTCATCGCCCTCGTTCTTGAGCTTGGCGCTGTAGCGGAAAGTTGTGGTTGGGGTGCCTTTGAGCGTAGGCAAGTCCACATCAAATGAGAGCTGGGACGGAAGTTTCTCTTTGATGGTCAGCTCGATGGGCAGCTCTGCCTGCGCCTCATCACTTCGAGCCACGACGGTGAAGCGATAGGTTCCTGGTGCCACATCGTCTGGTGGCTCGACTCTCAAGTCTACCGTTGAGTCTTTGTCAGACGAAACGTAGACAGACTGAACGACGCGACCACTGCCTCGGAAGGTAGTCGTCCAGCCTTCAGGAGCACCTTTCACTTCCAGGCGCACGATTTGTGCCGGCAACTCAGAGCTTTTCAATGTGAGTGGCAGGGTGATGGTGTCGCCGGCTTCTGCCATTTGGGATGGATAGCGGGTGAAAACAGTCAGGCTTTGAGAACTGTCCAACTGCTTCGACGCCTTTTGGGCCAGGGCCGGCGAATTCACGCCTGCCACAAGCATCAGAAGCGCGATGATGGAAACGATTACCCAGACTCGTCGCATGGTATCACCTCCGTTGACTCGCTGTTCTCTCAATGCTCTAGAAGTTGGTGCTCAGCAGAAGATAGGCCAGAAACACACCCAGTGCGAAAGCAGCCAATACCAGTAGCCCGATCAGGAACTCGTCTTGCGCGCTCATCAGAGCGTCGCCTACCTCTTGGCGCCGGGTGCGCAGAAATTCCCAGGTCACCAGTCCTAGCAACACGCCTACGAGGAGGCTTAGCAGCATAGGGGCCACGTTCACAAAGGACATGGGTGTGCTATCACCTCATTGATAAACTTTGGCCTGGTCAATGGATTGCCAAACGCAACCAGACCCGAAGGCTTTAACAATGCTTCGGGTCTTGACCACGTACAATGATAGCTTTGGGGAAGCTGGTTTGTCTTTATGGTGGCCTAAAGTTGACCTTAAGAGAATCTTAAGGCTGGGGGACTCGAGAGAGTAGCTCAGACAGAAGGAGATACCCGGGAGGGTCAGAGTTTT
>CAYYSH010000049.1:0-13096 GCA_964474265.1 uncultured Anaerolineales bacterium | reverse complement strand
TTTCGTGACTCTAAATGGCGCATTTCGGCTCGAAAATTAGATGCGATAGCCCTGGGTCACGGTTACCTTATTTCCGGGCAACGAGGGCCATGTAAATCATGGCCGTTGGCGTGGCCGTCGTGGCTGTAGGCGTCGGGATCAAGGTAGGTGATACTGTCAGCGTTGGCGAAGGGGTGGTCGTGGTGGTCGCTGTCGGTGTGGCCGGCGGCCGCGACGTCGGCGTTGCTGTGGGCGACAGGGTAACGGTTGGCGTGGCGGTAGCAGTCAGGGTCGGCATCGGGGTCGAAGAGGAGCTGGGGGTAGGAGACGGCATGGGCGTCGGCTGCAGTGGCGCAAGATTGAAGAGCCCGTAAACGGTGCCGGCTCCATTTCGTCCCTCGGGGCGCGTTTCGGTGATCCCGATCACCAAGTCGGGATGGTCATTGTTGTCCAGATCGCCCGTCCCCACCAGAACCCATGCGCCACGCGTGTACTCGTCATCGCCCCACACCGCCAGATCTGGCTGGTCGACCGCAAGGTCCAGAACCGGGCTGCCGAACAAAGGCCGGCCACTCCACACGGCCAACAGGCCGGCCTTTGGCCGACCGCTCACGTCTGCCTCCGGGGCATTTATCAGCACATCAGCCAGACCATCGCCGCCCAGGTCCCACAAGGCAACGGCCTCGCCAGCGCGCGCATTGGCCGCCGGCCCCCACATCACGACGTCGCTGACAGCCACCAGATCCACCTCGGGCGAGTGTGTGTCCAGCGGCCCAAGGACCAGGTAGGCAACGCCAGCCCGATAGCGGCCAGCCGGCGAGGCCGTCGGTGCCCCAATCAGCAGATCTGCCAGTCCATCGCCGTTCACATCGCCTGCAGCCAGCGCAGAGCCTGCTCGACCGCCACTCACGCCCCACAACACCAGATCAGGCGCGTGGCTTTGGAGGTCGATCACGCCACTCAGCGCCCCGATGTCCAGAAAGACGTACACCGCGCCCGTGTCAAACACCTGATCCCGATCAAGCCCTGGCACTCCGACGGCCAGATCAAGATTGCCATCCCCATCCACGTCGCCCAGGCCCAGGCTGCTGCCGAAAAAGCCGGCCGGCACCGCGCCTCGAATAGTCAGATCGGCCTCGGTCTGGAGGTCCACAATGCCGGCAAGGCCGCGCCGGCCATCAACGACGTATACGGCGCCGTTGTTGAGGATGCGTTCCTCCGTACGATCCGACGCCGGCGCACCCAACACCAGGTCGTCAATGCCATCGCCATTGACGTCAGCGACGGCATAGAAAGCGCCGGCGTGCTCCCCGTCCACCGCCCCCCAGATGACCACATCGCCCGAGGCGTGCAACATGTCGATCAGCGGGCGATCCCACGTCTGAGTCCCGCCGAAGAAGACGTGGGTTGTGCCGGCTGTGCGGCGGTCAGGAGGGCCGGCGTTGTAGTCCAGCACAATCAGATCATCGACCTCATCGCCGTTGAGGTCGGCGACGGTCATGTTGTGTCCCAGCCGGCCTTCGTCCGTCGCGCCCCAGACGGCCAGGTCGGGGATGTCTTCGGCCAGGTCCAGACTCCCGGTGACGACCGGATCACCGAAGAATACGTAAACCTGGCCCGAGACGTTTCCGTTTGGATCGGAATCGTCGGCTCCAACGGCGATGTCAGGCCGGCCATCGTGGTTGAAATCTCCAACGGCTGCGGAGCGCCCCAGATGATCCAGCGGCTTCTCACCGATGATCCGCAGGTCCGTGGGGCCGCGCAGATCGGCCACCAGGCCCGATGGCGCTGCGCCGGCCAGTGCCGATAACATCCCAACCGCGAACAGAAGTGTGCCACCTGCAATCAATTTCCATCGATGCATCACGCCCTCTCCGCATCAACGTGAATGATGTCACCCTCGGCAAATAGCACGCCAACATCGAGGCCCATGCGCTGATATAACAAGGGGGGCACACTGATGTCCGCCAGAAACAGGTCGCCGACGACGGCGCGAGCATCTTCGGAGAAGAGGCCGGTTTTTGGCAGCGCCAGCGTCAGTGTTGCGCTGGCGCGGATGACCGGATCAAAGGCCCGGCCCAAGGTCGTGTCCAAGCCCGACGGCGTGTCCAGGGCGACGATTGGGGCCTGGCTGGCGTTAGCCTGGCGAATCAGGGAAGCCACCGGTTCGCGCGGGGCACCCCGCAGTCCGTAGCCAATGAGGGCATCCAAAATGAGATCAGCCGGCGGAAGGGGATTAACAGGGGCCACCTGGATGGGAAGCTGCATGGCCTGCAGGATTGAGAGTTGGTGGGCCGGCACACCGCTGTATCGATCTGGGGCGTCTCCCAAGACAACCGTCACATCGGCTCCCCAGATGGCGAGCCGGCGCGCGGCGACCAGGCCGCCTCCGCCGTTGTTGCCCCGGCCGGCCAGCACCAGCACACGCCGGCCAACTGCGGAGCCGCCCAGACGTGTTCGGGCCAGCAGCGCCAGGGCGCGGCCGGCGTTTTCCATCATCTGGATCAGCTCGATGCCGAAGTCCTCGATCATGGCGCGATCGACCTCGCGCATCTGGTCAGTGGTGATTGCGGGAATCATGACCTCACTCCTTGCTAAAGAGGGGGGACAAAACGAGACCCTTAGGATTTCTTCAGAATCCTAAGGGTCTGAACACCAATGATTCTCTGATAACTACATCTGTTTCCCCGTGACGCATACAGGCGATCCTGTGGGAGTCTCACTCCCGTCTTTGGGCTCCGGGGTGATAGCCAGCCTGGTAAAATTGACGTTCTGCGGACCAAGGTCCATATAAAATCGCTCCCAGTTTTCTGAGCGAACCGTGAATGTGCCCACGCTGGAGGCACTGCTGTCGTCCATAATCCACATCTGGTACACCTGGCCGGCCGGCAGTCGATTCAGCCCGGAGATGGCCAGCAACGCCCGGCCCTGGGCCTCGTCGATGAAGAGATAGCCGCGAGCATCCGGATCCTGGTCTGTTCCCTTGAGCCAGATTGCACGATCGGCGTGGGCGATGAACGTCACGTCGTGACGCAACTGCGCAAGTTGTGACGACGTATACCATCCCCAGGCACCCAACGCCACGGTGAGCACCAGCATCGCTGCTGCCGCAAACCAGCCTACACGGGCCCAACGCGTCAGGCGGGCCGGCGCTGCGATGGGGCGCTGGTTGTCAGCAGGCCGGCGGAAGGCGGTGTCTTCGGGCAGGGTCGGCACCTCGACCGAGTTGTGAGGCGACGGAGACGAAGAGCGCATCACGCGGGGTGAGCCAGAGGTCTGGTCAGCTCTGGCTCCTTGATCGCCGGCGAGGATATCCTCTAACAGATCATCTACCTCTGGAAGGGTACCTTGCTCCTCCATTACGGACAATTCGTACAGCGTATCGTGTAAGTCAGAGCATCGATCACACTGTACCAGATGCTGGTACACCAGTGGCAGCAATTCGGCCACTTCCTCGCCAGATACTTCCAGGTCCACATACCTGGCAATCAGTTCAAATACCTGATCACAGTCAATTTCCTCATCCTCGGTCGCGAGAATGCGCTCAATCAGTTGCTCAATCTCATGATGGTCCATTAACCCTGTTCCCCTGTGACAAAAGAGATGTCAACGTTTCGCGGTGTCTCCCAGTCGTAAGACGCAATCAGCGCACATCGTCTTACGTACTTTCTCGTCAGATTCGCACGGTCTAATCCTCATGGAAGGCAGCCAGTATCTCATCTTGAGAGAGTCCGAGCTTCAGCAGCCGGTCCTTGAGTTTTACGCGCGCGTCGTGTGAGATTTTGTAGACGTTGTTGCGGTTCGTTCCCAGTTCCTCAGCGATTTTGTCTGGCGGCACGCCATGAAAATACTGGCTCAGGAACACGATTCGCTGACGCTCGGTAAACTCATCTTCGATCACGTGGCTGATAAGCTCCCAAATGCGGTCGCGTGTAACGCGACGGTCAGGGTCGCCGGCTGTGGTGTCTTTGAGGGTCGCCAGTAAAGGCGGCAACGTCTCCTCGGCCTGCTCTTTCATGGCATCCAGAGAGACATTGTCCCATCGCCGGCGACGCAGGTCACCGGCGGCCTGGTTAATGGCAACGCGATATGCCCACGTGGTGAACTTGCTGTCTCCACGGAATGTATCCAACTTGTCTAGAATCTTCAGCAGCGCATCTTGAGCAGCATCTTCTGCCATCTGAGCTAATTCATCGCGTGCCAGATGTGAGAGATCACTGCGCCGGCGATGATAATAAATGAAGACGGCCTTCAACAGATACTCACGCAGGTCTTGAACGGCCGCTGTGTAAAGCGCCCCCTTTGATTGAAGATCACGCAGCCAGTCTTCATTACTTCGTGTGCGCTCGATTACGGAACTTCCTTCTCTTGCCACACTTGCCTCCTCGTCGCCGGTTATTATAGCATATAGGGGAACGGCAGAGAAATAGGGAGGATTACAATTCGCGATTGTAAACTGTGGATTGGGGGCCTGGTAATGAGAAGCGCAGTCTTGACCGGGGTAGTTATCGGCATGATTCTGCTTGCCCGCTGTACACCAGCGTCGGGTAGTGGTCGGGTCAGCATGCAGCTCGCAACTGACGTGCAACGGCGTGATCAACTGGCATCACTCGAGGTCGAGATCGCGACGGCCGGCATTCACAGCGCCGGCCAGCCTATCGCGGCGGGGTGGGTCAACTGGCCGACGAAGCCACAGCGTGTAGATCTGATGAGCCTTGGGCCGAACGAGACGCTCGATCTGGGAAGCGGGGAGGTGCCGGCAGGCAACTATGACCGCGTCCGGATCGTGGTGGAGGCCGGCCACGCTGTATCAGCCGACGGGAAGCCAACCCCGCTAACGCTGAACGTTGAGCCCATCGCCCTCCCTGTGGTTCTGAAAAACGGCCAGCACATCGAAGTCGTGATCGAACTCATCGCGATAGCGCGACCGGATGGGAGTTATCACCTGTTCACGAAGTCGGCTACGGTGAGGTGACCGCCATCTGTGCCAGTCTGTCCGGCGTGTTGCTACAGATGCCATCTACCCCGAGACGAAGGAGGGCCGCAATTTCCTCCGGCCGCTCCTCGTGCCAGCAGATGATGCCCAGGCCGGCAGCCCGCACCCGGGCGACCCAGGCGTCCGTCAACAGCCGGTGAGGTTCGGCCGCCCTGTACTCCCAGGCCGGGTGAACGTACTGGGCGCCGGCAGCCCGTGCCAGAGCCACTGGGTCAACGTGAACCGACCCGAATAGCACCGCCGTCGCAATCTCTGGGGCCAGCGCTCTCACATCTGCCAGCCAGTCCGGTCTAAAGGAACTGATAATCGTGTACCGCTCTGCCCTGTGCTTCCGGATCAGATCCACGATTTCGGGAATGGCATGCCCGGTTTTTAACTCCAGATACAAGCCCAGGTCATGCTCCAGGCAACTGGCGATCGCCTCTTCGAGGGTGGGGATTCGCTCACCATTGCCGGCATCGAGGGACTTCAACTCGGTCAGCGTATACTCCCGAACAAGGCCTCTGCCATTCGTCGTGCGCGATAGGTCAACGTCGTGCACAATCACCGGAACGCCGTCGGCGCTGACCCGGACGTCGAGTTCGACCATGTCGGCTCCCATCTCGGCGGCCTTCGCAATGGCTATCAGGGTGTTTTCCGGCATGTACGCCGATGCACCCCGGTGCGCAATGCGCAATGCGCGTCGTTCTGAAGGGAGGATGGTGCGCTCCAGCTCCTCTATCCACCACGCCACGCGAGAGGGTATCCACTGGAACAAGGCCGGCCACGGCACCAGCAACTCCTCCGGCAACACAAACACCTGGCTGAAGTCATAACTTGGCTCGAAGGCATGCCGTTGCAGGTAGGTGTGGACCAATCGGTCGGCCATGGGGGTCTTGGATGTGATGATGCCCTCGAACAAAGGGGTGACGTGGACGCCGCCGGCGCCGGCCAGACGTCCACACGATCGTCGGGTGTGCGAAGAGCGCGCCTCCAGCCACCCGGTGATTGGGGCGAAGGCGTGTTTGCCAGGCTCTGAGTAGAGTTGCACCCGTTGATTCGCAAGCTGCAGCACGCCATCCACTGCCATATCGTGATACGTGCCATGCCAGCTTGCTTCAGCGCGCACGACCCGTTCGTTGTCATCCAGATAAACCCAGGCATGCTCCAGCTCATACAGATGGCCGATATCCCAGTCCCACCAAAGGGCATACTCAATCGCCAGACTGGCCGGCGGCTGATCAGGTGGGCGCAGCTCGATTCGTCGGGGGAAGGAGGGCGAATCGGCGTCAGTGCGAAAAATGGTGTAGCCGGCTACCAGGGGCAGGAAGGGCTCCCGCTCATCGAACTGGATGACAGGTGCATGGCGAGCTGCCAGAGCCCGCTCGGTGTAGTCCTGGGGCGACGCCAGCAAGGCTGCCAGGCTGGCGCCGGCATGAACTTCCGTCTGCGATGCTTCCATGATGTTGACTCCATTGTTTGCTTCGATGAGAAAAAGGCGGGTCTACGCAAATGAGTGGGATGAATTGATACTTCCACCGCCCCGAGCTGTGGATTGCTCCCCACTGTTTTGCGAAGAGCCAAGATAACTTCCCAACTGTATGATATCCTGGGCAGCCTCAATCATACGGGAAGTCCTGTGAAAAACCCGTTAAAATATCATAATCATAATTCGCCTGCGCTGCTGCCAATTCTGACGATTCGGCAGAAGCGGGCTGGCACGCGGCAATGTCTGACCGGAAGCGACCCGCTGTGGCTGGTCTCCAGACCGTGCCACGAAGGCCGGCTCGGTCAGAGACCGGCCAGAGCGAGGGTGCGTCCCTCAAAATGACACAGGCAGCCAGAACGGGGGGCTCTCACCGCGTAACTCCCGTTAGCTTAGCGATGCGCGCTGCTAATCTTCTGCGCCCGGGCAATCAAAGAGCGTGTGGTAGCAAGTGCGTCTCCAAATTCGGCGCGATAACGCGGCCGTAATTCGAGAATCAGCAGACCCTCGTAGTCACCGAGTTGAGCCAGAGCCTCTGCCAGTGGGATAACACCCCAGCCCGGCGGAAGGTGGAGATCCCCTTCGCCATACGGATTGCGATCAGCCAGGCCGTCAAAGGCATCGCCCAGGACACCAAAATTGTCGTTTGCATGGACGTGGCGCACCCATGGCGCAGCCTGACGAACGGCCTCAAGGTAGTCCAGCCCCAGATGATTAGTCGCTAGAAACAGGTGCGCCAGGTCCAGGCAAATACCCAGGTTGGGGTGGTCCACTGCCTGGATCTGGGCGATCAGGTTGGGAATGAGCAGCCCGCCATGAAAGAAGGGCAACTCCGTCGGATCACGCCCCTCACGTCGCAACACAGCCACTTCCCAGGGGTGGGGGTCTCGATTCTCCATCGCCACTGTGATGCCTCGCTCTGCAGCCAGTGGCATCAGTTCACGCAGGGCGGTCACTTCCTGCTCACGAGCGCGTTCCACGCCGTCGCTATCTGGCAAGGGATGCAACAGCGCCCCCACTCGCTCCAGCGCAATCAGCCCTGAGTGATAGACCATCGTGCGAGCGCCCAGGGCCTCGCATACCTCCAATGTGGCAGCGAAGATGTCCTTCTCCAGCTCGTGCTCAGGCCCGAATGCCAGGTTGAGCCGGCTCACCGCGTGGATGCTGTACTCGAACGGGAAACGCTCGGTGATCGCGCGTACCCGATCCAGCCTGGTCTGGTGCACCTTACCGCGCACGATCAGGTCCAGGCCCGGCACCGAAAGTTCTACAGCCTGATAACCACACTGCTGGAAGAAGGCCAGGTCCTCTTCCAGCGTCAGCAAGCTGCCATTCAGTCGTCCGCCGTCAGCATTGATTCCGATGCCAGTGATGTTCACAGCCGCCATCCTTTCTCATTGCAGGTCAGCCAGATATGGGTTGAATAGATACCGCTGTGAAAGGTACCCCTCCACGGTAGCAAAGTACGAAAATGCTTTAGCCGGGTCGAGAAAAAAGTCACCTCTCAGCAGTGTCTCACCAATCTCCTGGTTGTAGCCCCACGGGGTGTTGGCCTTGTCCGGTTGCCAGTTGCCACCGTCGAGCGTTGCCGGCAGTACGTGACCGTGGTAGTTGAATGGTTGATCAAACAACCGGCCCGGCCCCATCTCGGTCCGGTGCTGCCACAGCGTCTCATAGATCGAGACGAGCTGATAGCGCGCGTCCTCGTCCGGGATGCCTGCCGGCACTTCCGCCTGCTCCCCCACGCGATAAACGACCCGGTCTCGCACGCGATAGAGCAGCCTTGCCGGCCACATGATCCCGGGCGTCCCGTAGATCCCATGGCCGAAAGCCTGCACCCACACCACAGGATGCTCGCCTTCCAACCTGGCACGGCCGGCCATTTTCAGCGCGCCGGCCTTCACTGTTTGATCCACCGGATACAGGTAAATGTGACTGTGCGCAAGCGTCAGCAGGGCAATCGGGTGGCCGTACAGCGACCCATCCTTAGCCACCACAAGCTCCAACGACTCCAGATCGTTTTCGTGGCATCCATTGCTTTCAGCACAGGGATCATAGGTGTAATCTCTGGGGTGAAACAGGGAATAAAAGAGATACCAGTGGGTCTCCGTTTCGATCACTGAGAAGTAAACGTGAGCTGAGAGGTCGCCAGCCGGCTGGTTCTCCCAATTGTTGCTCCCTACCCAATCGCCGTCGAAATTGACAGCCGTGATAAAATCCTGATCGGATGCGGCAGCCTGGATGATTACCGGGGCGTAGTGGCGAGCCAGTGCTTCCAGGGAGGCTGGCATGTCAGGAGCCGCGCTTTGCTCTTGCGCGCGCGGGCTGCACCCCAGGAGCACAAACCCGCTGGCGACCAGGAGCGCCACCAGAAAGGCAACGACGTTTTTCACGACCTGCGATTATACCAGATTAGCCACAATCCTGCCAAAAACAATGTCGCAGACAGCAGGTAAACCCACCGGAGACCCACAATCGATAACAGACCAAAGGCCACGAAAGGCCCGGCCATGCTGCCGATATCGCCGGCTGTGGCATAGACACCCATCACTGCACCCTCACTACCCTGGGGAGCCAGATCCCCGGCATAGGCGATCAGCGTGGCCAGGGCCGTGCCGCTGCTGACGGCCGAGAGGGCCACCGCAAGCAAGATCGATGCCGGCGATGTTGCGAAAGCCAACAGGCCAAAGCCGGCTACGCCCACCAGCAGGCTGCTGGCGATTACGGACCAGCGCCCGAAGTGCACATCCGACAGGTGGCCGGCCAGCGGCCCCATCACGCCGGCCAGCACAGCACGCAGCGAAAGCAACAAACCGCCGGCGGAGGCCACACCCAATGCCAGGCCACCCACAGCCACATTCGGCCCCAGTCGTTCCTGGAGCAGCAGGCTGAGGGTAGAGAGGATCACACCATCGCCGGCAAACATGGTGATCAGGAACAGCACCGAGGTCATGAGCAGGCTTCGATATGCCCTCACAGATTCCACTTGCTGTCCCCAGAAATTATGCAGACGGCGTCGGAGTGGCCTGATCGACGGCGAGGCGGACTGTTGCTTTCGGTTGACGAAGGGCGCTGTCTCAGGGAGCGCCACCACAGCAACAGCCAGCCCAACGGCTGTGAAGGCCGCGCAAGAAAGCAGGCCCAGGCGGAAGCCGACAGCGTCCACCAGGAAGCCACCTACCAGCGGACCGATGGCAAAGCCGGCCAGCAACCAGGTGTTGTAGAGCCCGGTCAGCCGCCCCCGATTGGCCGGCGTGCTCACGTCCAGCACCATGGACAGACCACCCACGTTGATGAGAGTCCAGGCGATCCCCCAGGTCATCCGGCTCAGCAAAAAAGGGAGGGTGCCGTGCACCAGGGCATAGCTGGCCGTGGAGAGGGTGCCAAGGCCCATCCCAAGCACAAACATCGAGCGCCGGCCCCAGCGGTCGAAGAGCAGGCCGGCCAGCGGATTGGCCGGGATGCGAACCAATCGGTTAACGCCCAACATCACGCCGGCAGTGCCCAGGCTCAGCCCCACCACGTCGAGTTGTGTGACGAGGACCGCGTACAGTGTCAGATCGCCAAACAGGGAAAGGCAAACGGCAAGCCCGAGCGGCATCAACACCTGCGAGGGAGAAGGTGTCTCTGTCACATTCGTGCAACCAGGGTGCCGCCAACGAAACCCGAACCTGCCGTCATGCTCGAACCACGGCTTTCAAGTTTCGGCCTGACGTGATCTTTGCTCTAGCAGGGCTTCGGCTGCGGCCAGGTCACCGTTCCATGGGCCTGGCCGCTCCTGCTTCAATGTGGCGATCACCGCCGCCCAACGACAGGCTTCCGCCGGCGTCGTCGTCAATCGTTTGCCCAGATATGTGGCGAAGCAGGTGTCACCCCGCCCGGTGCGGCCGGCCAGCGACCGCGGCGTGAACGGCGCGAAGTGCACCTGCCCATCCGCATACACCGTGACCCCCGCAGACTCCGTCACCACGACTTCTCGCGGGCCGTAGGCTGCCAGCCGGCGAGCAGCCGCAGCCAACTCCGTCTCGCCGGTTAACAGCTCGGCCTCGGCTCGATCCGCCTTCAGGTACGTGACGTGAGCAAGCCCCTCCGCCATCTCGGACCAGGGCCGGAAGACGAGATTGTCGCCATCGCGCACGCGGACGAAGCCCTGTACGTCCAGCGCAACTGGCCCCCGCGCAGCTAACGCTGTCAACAAGGTGAGGTCCACCTCGCCGGCCATGATCGGGACGATGGCGTAAATGCGGGCCGGCACGTCCGGGATGTCGGCAATGCGGAACGGGCCGGCGAATCCCAACGGGTGCGTGATGCGCCGCTCCATGTCGGTCGAGTCGTAGATGTTCTCGATGCCCGAGGTGGCCGGCGCCGGGCTGGCGAACACGCGCACGCCGGCTGCTTTCAGTTCATCCAGGCGTGAAAAGTCATCCTGGTGCAGCCGCGTGACGACCGCCACCCGGATGCCCAGGTGGCGCAGTGCCACGCTGCCGTAGTACACAGCACCTCCGGATACCGTTTCACCACGGCCGTCCACCACCACGCGGTCTTTGGCGAAGTGGCCGATCATCATGATGTCTACTTTGTCAGTCATTGCTCATTAGTCCACGTTAGCTCTCTGCGGGCCGGGCCGGCAGGGCTCAATCGAGGTCGTGGCCTCCGCCACCTCCGGCACCACAGCCGAGGGCAGGCGGAAACCGGTTGCCGGCTGGTATTGGCTGATCAGCCGGCGGGCCACTTCGGCCGCGCCTAGCAGCGCTATCACCCCCAGCGTCAGAGAAATCTGGCGAAACAGCCCGCCCAACATGACCAGGAACAGGCGCAGGTCTCGCTTGGCGGGGATCTGACGATCCTCGGCCGGGAATGGCCGGCGGAAAGCGCTCTCGTACCTGCTTTCAGAGTAGCTCAGGATCAGAGAAGCAGCTATGGCCGCGCTGCCAAGGACCCACACCTCCCAGCGCTGGGTCGCCCACCACTGCCCCCACGTCATGCCGAGCAGGATCAACGCGTCCGCCCAGCGATCCAGCACGGCATCAAGCCAGGCTCCATAGTGCGAGGATAGCCCTTTCAACCGGGCGATTTCCCCGTCGCTGCCATCAACCACGGAGGCCGCCTGAGCCAGCAGACCACCAATCACCATCGTCAGTGGCCGCCCGAGGGCGAAAACCAGGCCGGCCAGGACTGCCAACACGAAGGAAAGCACCGTGACCTGGTTTGGCGTGATCGATGTGCGCACCAGACGCGCTGATAAACGTGTTGACAAGGGGCGGTTGAGGTAACGTGAGATGACGCCATCACGGGGCTTGGCGAGGCGCTGGCGAAGCAATTCCTCCGCGCGATGCAGTTCTGCCGGCGTATCGATGTCCAGCCAGAAGGTGCCCCGGCAGTCGAAGATAAGCAGTTCATGGCCCTGCTCAATCCACGCGCGTTTGACGTCGTTCCACTCGTCTTTCCCTTCGGCGATGCAGCGCTCCAGAACCGGGAAGATATGCTGCGAGCACACGAACAACCCCACATCCACGTACTTGAATTCCGCCAACTGTTTACCCAGGCGAACCACATGCCCGCGGTAGCTATCCACCTTGGTCGCTTCGTCAACGTCCACGTGCTGGGGGCTTGAGTCAAAGACACCGACGAAATCCCCGCGCACCTTCAGGAAGCCCTGCAGGCCGGCGGGATCGAAAATATGGTCCCCCATGGAGACGACGAATCGCTCACCAACAGCCTCCCGTGCAGCCAGAACTGACCGGGCATTGCCAAGTTGCCAATCCTTGTTGTATACCAGCCTGAGATTGTAGCGACGGTCCAGCCCTCTTTGCTGGACGAATCTCTTCACGGTATCAGCCTGGTACCCTGTCACCAGGACAAACTCAGTAATCCCCATCTGCTCCAGGGACATCAGCGTACGCTCCAGCAACGTCAATCCCATCACCTGGACCAAAATCTTGGGGATTTTTCCTTTGCTGGCTAACCGGGTACCGTCGCCGGCCCCCAATATTACAGCTTGCATTGCTACACCTCCTCAGCAAATGGCTCAATCATCCTGAACCTTTTCACCTGCGGAGGGTGACAATGACGAATTCACCACGTGCTACAGTATTCCGCCTCCCAGGTTTATGTCAATTGTTCAAGGTACAGATCTCGTCCGAGGACAGGCACTAGAGCTCGATTACCAGCCCATCGTAAGCGACTTCCACGCCCTCGAACCGTGCAGCATAGGCCTCCAGTTCATCATGAGGGCGGTTATGATGATTGAAATGCGTCAGAATAAGATGCTTGACCCCTACCTCGTCCTTTAGCGCAACGGCCTCTTGCACGCTCAGATGGGCTTCGTTTTCCCGAGGCTCAAAAAAGGGCGTGTTGACAATGAGTACATCCGCGCCATCGATCAGGCAACGTGCATAGTTGCTTAACCGCTTGTCGGAGTCCGCCGCGTGCACGATCCGGCGCTCCCCCTCGTAGATTACCAGCCCGAAGCAGGGCACGTTGTGGCGGACTTCAAACGGCGTGAAGAAGAAATCGTTGAAGCGAACAGCCACGCCTGGCCTCAACGCGAAGTGGAACGTGATCTCCGGGAGCTGATCGCCCCAGTAGTCGCGAATCAGCCGGCGATACACGCGCGGCTCTGCAAACAAGTCCACGCTCCCAGGCCAGTACTGGAA
>CAYYSH010000048.1:0-13120 GCA_964474265.1 uncultured Anaerolineales bacterium | reverse complement strand
TTGCTCTGTTCGCACCTGGGGGTGCTCACTCCTCGATTCGCCAGAGTCCAGTTTCAATGATAGCACAGCTATCGCGGACTGCCGAATGGCACAGTCAAGCTCCCTGACACTTGCTCCCAGATCAGCAGCGCAGTTTCTGGCGATTGACATCCATCAGTGACCTGGGTACAATCTTCGCGGTCTGAATTTGGCAACTGGAGTGAGACAAGGCACAAACATGGAATTGACTGCTGAAGAGTTGTTGGAGCTTTACTACTACATGCGCCTGATGCGGGCTATTGAAGATCGCGCGTGGGTATTGGCAACCCAGGGCCGGCTGGTTGGCCGGCTTTACACTGGCCACGGACAGGAGGCCATTCCTGTTGGTTCGGCTTATGCCCTGCAGCCGGATGACATCATTGCGCCCATGTATCGTGACATGGGCGCCCTGCTGATTCGGGGTGTCACTCCCGGCGAGATCTTCGCCCAGTACATGGGCAAGCGCACATCGTCCAACCGGGGCAAAGACAGCGGTTTGCACATCGGTGATTTGCGGCGGGGGCTGATCGGCATGATCAGCATTTTACCGGACTCGCTGCCCGTGGCTGTTGGCGCTGCCCTTACGTTCAAGATCCGCAAAGAGCCTCGCGTTGCACTGACGTACTTTGGCGACGGTGCAACCAGCACGGGCGGTTTCCACGAGGGTGTGAACATGGCGGCTGTGCTACGTGTGCCGGCCATCTTCATCTGCGAGAACAACCAGTGGGCCCTCTCAACGCCAAATGAGAAGGAGTTCGCCGTGGAGAACATCGCCGATCGGGCGGCCGGCTACGGCATACCAGGTGTCATCGTGGATGGGAACGACGTGTTGCAGGTTTACCGGGCGACGAGGGAAGCGGCCGAGCGTGCCCGGGCCGGCGGTGGCCCAACACTGATCGAGGCCAAGACCATGCGCATGAAAGGCCACTCAATGATCGACCCCGCTCACTATGTGCCCCCCGAGCAGCTTGAAGCCTGGGCCGCCCACGATCCCATTCAGCACTTCGCACAATATTTGCATGAGCAGAAGGCGCTTGATGAGAAGCTTGATCACGAGATCGGATTGCGCATCGCACGCGAGGTTGACGAAGGGGTTGAATGGGCCGAGAGGCAGCCGGACCCGATGCCGCAAGACGTTTACACCGATGTATTTGCGCCGGCAGAGGGCATTTATGGCTGAGGTCACCTATCTCCAGGCAATTCGTGCGGCCTTGTGGGAGGAAATGGAGGCTGACGAGCGGGTCTTCCTGTTGGGCGAGGACATCGGCACATATGGCGGCGTCTACAGGGTGACCGAGGGCTTCTTAGAGCGCTTCGGCGAGGATCGAGTCATCGATACTCCAATCGCCGAGACGGCCATCATTGGCGCGGCCATTGGCGCTGCCCTGATGGGTATGCGCCCTGTGGCAGAGATCCAGTTCGCTGATTTCATCGCCTGTGGCTTTGATCAGCTCGTAAACATGGCTGCGAAGATCTACTATCGGTGGCGTGCACCCGTACCGATGGTGGTGCGAGCGCCAGCCGGCGCTACCTGGGCCAGCGCTGGCCCTTTTCACTCCCAGAGTCCAGAAGCCTGGTTCGCCCACGTGCCAGGTCTCAAAGTTGTGATCCCCAGCACCCCCTACGACGCGAAAGGACTACTCAAAGCCGCTATCCGGGACCCTAATCCGGTGGTGTATCTGGAGCAGAAGTACTTATATCGCCGGCTGAAGCAGGATCTCCCAGAAGAGGACTACATCGTACCACTTGGGACGGCGCACATCAAACGCCCTGGCTCTGATCTTTCTCTCATCTGCTATGGCTCCATGGTGCAAATGGCGCTGCAAGCAGCCGAGGAGGTGGCCGCCGACGGCATCAATGCCGAAGTCGTCGATGTGCGCACTCTGGTGCCCCTCGACGAGGAGACGATCCTGGAGTCGGCGCGCAAGACCAGCAAGGTTGTCGTTATCCAGGAGGCACCGCGAACAGCCGGCTTCGGGGCCGAGATCGCTGCACGTATTGCTGAGAAGGCTTTCGAATGGCTGGATGGTCCCGTCCTCCGCGTCACAGCTCCTGATACCCCTATTCCATCTCACCCGATACTGGAGCGTGAGTATCTGCCCGACGCACATAAAATTGCCGACGTTGTGCGCGAGCTGGCCGCGTACTAAATTCTCCCTCGTGTGACTCCGTAAAGTGCCCTGGCCCAGTCCCCAACTGTGCCCCCTGGGGCGGTCAGAGACCGGCCCCAGCGGTTTTTCGGACCTGGAACCTCAGATATTCCCCAGAATCGCAGCCCATATCACTTCATCGATCCTTCATAGCAAATTAATAGAGCGGGCGTATAGAGCTCACCGCGCAACGGTACAATACTGAGGCAGACGATTTGCGTCAGTAAAGCCAGACCCTCTGTCTCAAGGCGACCGCCGGCCTGAGCAAAGGTGCAGAGAGGTGGTGAGGCGGGAGAAGCCCCCTCAACCACCCCTCTGCACCCCGACTTTACTGCCCGGCAGCCGGCGGTCTTAACAAGTGGAGGACGGTGAAATGTCCATACGAACGTCGATAGCGAAGGTCGGCTTAGCCATCGTCGTGCTCGCTACGACCCTACTCACTGGTCAGGGGTTTACTGCCTACGGTGACAGTCCGCTTCTTTACGAATACTCCGCCCTTGGAACGGAGAAGGGTCGGCCAGAGTTTGTGCCCGGTCAACTCATCATCGAGTTCGCGCCGACTACTGGCTTAACACTCCAGAGCCAGGTGCTGGAAGGCTTTAAGCTGCGGGAAGTTGACCGGTTAGATGCTGCCCCCTTCGTGCTCGTCGAAGTGGACCCGAACCGGAAATTGTTGGCGGTTGCGGAGGAGCTTCTCCAGCATCCTGCTGTTATCTCGGCTGAACCTAACTACTATCGATATGCCTATTTCGCCCCGAATGATACGTATTTCTCGTATCAATGGGATTTTCCCATGATACAGATGCAGCAGGCGTGGAACATGTCTACCGGGGCGGGTGCAACTGTAGCTGTAGTGGATACCGGAGTGGCCTACGAGAACTATGGCAGCTATCAACAGGCACCGGATCTTGCCGGCACCACCTTTGTGCCGGGATACGATTTTATCAACAATGATACCCACCCGAATGATGACAACAGTCACGGTACCCACGTTGCCGGCACCATTGCCCAGACCACGAACAACAGCAAGGGAGTGGCCGGCATAGCCTTCGATGCCCGCATCATGCCGGTCAAGGTCCTGGATGCGAGTGGGACCGGCTCATCCTGGGAGGTGGCCCAGGGAATTCGGTGGGCTACTGACCATGGGGCCGATGTGATCAACCTCAGCCTTGGAAGTTCATCTGGCTCCAGTGTTGAAGCGGACGCAGTGCGCTACGCGTATAACCATGGCGTGACTGTAGTTGCAGCAGCCGGCAATAGCGGCACCAGTTCTGTGGGCTACCCGGCCGCGTATGATGTGGTCATCGCCGTTGGCGCAGTGCGCTACGACGAAACATTGGCCTATTATTCGGACCATGGGGCGGCACTCGACCTTGTGGCACCTGGCGGCGACACGTCGGTTGATCAGAACAGGGATGGCTATGGCGATGGCATTCTGCAACAAACCTTCAACCCGAACACGCGGAATCCAACCGACTTTCACTACTACTTCTTCCAGGGGACGTCCATGGCAACGCCCCACGTAGCCGGCGCTGCCGCTCTGCTGATTGCCAAGGGCGTTGCGACGACGCCGGATGAGGTGCGAGCTGCGCTTCAGTCCACCGCTAAGGACCTGGGAGCTCCAGGGCGCGATAACATGTATGGCTATGGCCTGATTCAGGTTGCCGATGCGCTAGCCTGGAACGGCGGCGGAACACCTAACACGCCGGTTCCAACACCCGCCGGGCCGACACCAACGTCGACAGCAACCACGGTTCCGACCATTACGCCTACGCCTGCAAGTGACTGGGAGGCGCGCGTCGTGCAACTCATCAACAACCAGCGCGCTAACAACGGGCTGCCGCCGCTGAGAGTTGATAGCCGGCTGGTCCAGGCAGCGCGCAGGCACAGCCAGGATATGGCCAACAACAACTTCTTCAGCCACTACGGCTCCGATGGTTCTAGTCCGTTTGATCGCATTCGCGATGCCGGCTACAGCTTCCGGACGGCGGGTGAAACCATCGCCGGCGGATACATCTCGCCGGAGTCAGCAGTGAACGGTTGGATGAACAGCCCTGGCCACCGGGCCATCTTGTTGGGCAACTATGATGACATCGGCGTGGGGTATGTGTACAAAGCCAACTCCACCTACCGCTACTACTGGACAGCCGACTTTGCCATTCCCAGTAGCAGCAACCCCTGGCCTACGCCGACACGCACGCCCACAGCGACGCCGGTCATTCCGCCGCAGAGCTGCGGCGACCTGGACGGAAACGCTGTCGTGGACGCAAGGGACTTGCAGCTAGCGGCGTCCAGTTGGCACTACGGCGCATCTGCTGACATAGACGGAAATGGCGTTGTTAACGTCCGTGATCTCATGATCATTGCAACTGAGTGGGGAATGCCGTGCACGCGTAACTAGCCGGCAAGCCCACGTTGGCTTGTTGTTGACCACAATCTGATTGGCTACACAGTTTGCTGGCCTCCGTAGTTCACGGCGACGCCGGGCGGCAGGGCTAATGGCTCTGCCGCCCGGTCATTTCGGAATGGGACGTGTAGGGCGTGAGGCGAGTTGGAGTGATCCGGTCTCTCTACTGCGAAAGTCGCCCTCTGGTCGGTCTTCTGGGCGCGCCAGCCGGCCATGGAGCCGGTCAGGGTTGGCGGGTCAGTGCTACGGCGATGTCTGCCGCAACGCCGGCATTGTTTTCCAGCAGCGCGATGTTCGCCTGGGTCGATGCCCCTTCCGTCAGCTCGGCGAGGCGTGCTAACAAAAAGGGAGTGAGGTCCCGGCCGGCAATCCCCTGAGCCTGGGCTTCGTTCTGGGCTTGCGCAATCAGGTTGCGAATGTGTTCTGCAGGAATTTGAGCTGAGACCGGCACCGGGACGCCGACCAAGACTGCGGCGGACAGCCCCATTTGCACGCTGGCTTGGGCGATGGCAGCGACTTCCTGGGCTGTCTCGACGCGAGTCGTGACGGGTAGCCCGCTGCGACGGCTGTAGAACGCTGGAAATTCATCGGTCCTGAATCCGAGGATGGGTACGCCATGGGTCTCCAACCACTCGACAGTTCGAGGCAGGTCCAGGATGGCCTTTGCGCCGGCACTCACCACCACGATCGGGGTTTGAGCCAGGATTGGCAGGTCGGCAGAGATGTCCATGGCATCGCCTGGATGCACTCCGCCGATGCCGCCGGTGGCAAAGACGCCGATGCCGGCGCGATGAGCAGCCCAGGCAGTAGCCGCGACCGTGGTCCCGCCGTCCCAGCCTTCCGCGACGGCAATGGGGAGATCCCGCATGCTGATCTTGTGAGCATTAGACCCCTCCGCCAGCCGACGGATTTCATCTGGGGTGAGCCCAACTCGGAGCTCGCCAGCAATGATCCCGATGGTGGCCGGCACTGCCCCGTGCTCACGAACAATCTCCTCCAGCCGGACAGCCACATCGTGATTGGTGGGCCAAGCCAGGCCGTGGGTAATGAGGGCGGATTCCAGTGCGACAACAGGCCGGCCTTCGCTAAGCGCGCCGGCGACAGGGAGGGTGATAGAGAGATTCACGGAAGGTATCTTCTAGTTTCTCTTCTTCCGGTAACTGGGAACGCTCATCGCGAAGATGGTGCAGCGCGATCGATCAAGCATCCGGGAGCGCAACCGTGGATCGACCTCTTCCAGTGTCTCGTTCATGGTGATGACCGTGGGCAAGCGGGCGTTGTAGCGGTAGTCGAACAACTGATACAGCTTTTCCCGCGCCCACGGGGTGGCACTTTGAGTCATCAGGTCATCCAGCACCAGCAGATCCGCTGTGCGCACTTGCTCGAACAGCTTGTCATAGGAGACCAGGCTGTTGGGACTGAAGGTGGCGCGAAGGTGATCCAGCAGGTCTGCGACGGTGACAAAAAGGGGTGGGTAACCCTGGTTAGCCCTGTAGTTGGCGATGGCCGCAGCCAGATGGGTCTTCCCGCACCCATAAGTTCCGGTCAAAACGAGCCAGCCGGCGGGATTCTCCGCGTAGCTTCGGGCCAGGCTGAATGCCCGCTTTAAGTTCTCTTGCCGTTCACGGTCCAGCTCGTCAGTCCGCATCTCGAAACTATCGAACGTCTGATCCTGGTGCAGGCTCAGGCTGCTGAGCTCTGAATCGTCACCCCCGATGCCGGCGCGACGAAAATCAGGAGCCAGAATGGTGCAGATGACGGAGAGCGACGGATCAACCATTCGAGAACGCAGCCGCAGATCAATCTCTTCCAGTTCGTGATTCGTGGTGATGACTGTCGGGAGCTGGGCGTTGTACCGATGGTTGAAGATTTGGTACAGTTTCTCCTGTGCCCACGGACTGGCTGCGTGTGTTCCCAGATCATCCAGGATCAGGAGCGGGGTGGTTCGCACACTCTCGAAGCGTTCATCATAGCTGATTTCGCTGGTCGGATTGAAAGTTGCACGCAGGTGATCTAACAAATCTGGCACAACGATGAAAAGGGCCGGGTAGCCGCGTTCGATCCGGTAGTTGGCGATGGCGGCTGCCAGGTGGGTCTTGCCACACCCGTACCCGCCTTTCAAGACGAGCCAGCCGCGAGGGTCCTCAGCAAAGCTCTGTGCCAGTGCGAACGCCTGGCGCAGGTTTCTCTGTTTTTCGGGGTTTAGGCCGATGCCGTCTGGCAGGAATGAGTCAAAGGTCATGTGTGCCAGCATACCCAGGTTGCTGGCGCGGCGCAGATCGGACAGGCGGATAGCTTCCAGTTCTTCCTGCTTGCATTCGCATGGGATCGCGCGGCCGAAATCGGGATGCCCGAGCGGCACATCCCGCGTGACGAACCCGAGCCCGTGGCAGATGGGGCAGGCGCCCTCGCTTGACCCGCCGGCCCCGAAATCGCCATTCGACCCGTCAGTGCTCGACGTAGTCGGCGTATTGGCCTGAGATATATCGATCTGGATCTTCTTTAGATACTTGCCGATGGGTTCCATCGTCTCGTCCTTCGCTTGCCCACCGCTCCAGGATGCTTCGCACATAGGCCCACTTGCGCACGTTTTGCTCAACGGCGATGCGGAAGGCATCCTCGATCCACTCGGCGGGGTAGGTCTGTTCAGCATCTCGCAGTTGCTCGGCGATGAAGGGGGTCAGCATGCCGATGTTACGCTCATATAACACGAAGATATTCGGGCGTTCCAGCTCTACCGGTACCTCCGTTGGCCGGAGGCCGGCCTCTGGCAGCTCCAATTCGCCGGCCTGGATGCGCTCTACGGCCCGCCGGCCCTGGGCGGAATTGGGAAAGTACCAGACAGCCGTCTGGCTCGCTGACTGGGTGCTCTCCGCACCCCTGCTTCCCAGCTCATGGGCGGCTTTGCGCTTTTGCTCCTCTGGTTCGCCACGCAGCTTGATGAGCGTGCCCCGAGCTACGGCCCGGTCTAACCCTTCGCCCAGCGTCTCGAGAACCGGACGCCCTAGCTCGTTCAGGCTCCGCAGGAGGATTGTGTCGCTGGCCAGTTGTGTGTAGCTGATGCACCGTGGGTGGTCTTTCATGTGGTACAATCGCCAGAAGACGTGCAGGGTTACCTTAAGCTCCGCCAGATCGTCGATGAGTGGCAACAGTTCAGTGAAGAACAGGTTGGGCAGCGGCGTATGAGCTACGTTGCCAGGAGGAAATCCGGGGAAAGTTTTCATCATTTCACACTTCCACTGGAGTGGGTGCGCGGTAGAGGTTTACGAATTTCGCTTGCTCCGCCAGGAATGCCAGTTCAATCTTGCCGGTTGGGCCGTTGCGGTGCTTGGCCACGATGATCTCCGCGATATGCTTCTTGTCAGTGTGCTCGTTATACATCTCGTCTCGATAGATGAACATGACGATGTCTGAGTCTTGCTCAATGCTGCCGCTTTCTCTCAGGTCAGATAGAATCGGGCGCTTGTCATGCCGGCCTTCGACAGCGCGCGAGAGCTGGGAGGCAGCGATGACTGGCACCATCAGTTCCCTCGCCAGCGCCTTCAGCGCGCGCGAGATGTACGAGATTTCCTGGACCCGGTTTTCTGTGCGTACCCCGGAGCGCATGAGTTGCATGTAGTCGACAATGATCAGGTCAAGCCCACGTTCAGCGGCAAGCCGGCGGGCTTTGGTGCGCAGTTCCATCGTTGAGATGGCCGGCGTGTCATCAATGTAGATCGCTGTGTCCGACAACAGGCCAATGGCCCGGGCAATCTGCTCGATCTCGTCGTCTCGAATCTGGCCTACCCTCAGGCGTTGCGAATCGATGCCCGTCTCGGCCGAGATCATGCGCTGTGCCAGTTGCTCGGCTGACATCTCCAGTGTGAAGATGGCGACGCACGCCTTGTGCTCGACAGCCATGTGTTGGGCCAGGGACAGGACGAACGAGGATTTGCCCATGCCGGGCCGGCCAGCAATCACAATCAGGTCGGAGGGTTGGAGCCCGCTCAGGAGTTTGTCCAGGTCGACGAACCCGGTGGGCAGGCCAGACATTTCACCCTGGTGTTCATACAGGTACTCAATCTGGTCAAAATACTCGCTCAGAATGCGGCCGATAGGCACCAGGTTCTGGCCAACCTGACGCTCGGACACCTGGAACAGGATGCGCTCTGCCTCATCAATGGTAGTTTTGACGTCATCGGTCTCCTGATGTGCCAGGGCTGCGATCTGGCCGGCGGCCTTGATAAGCCGGCGACGAACAGCCGTGGACTCAACGATGCGTGCGTAATGTTCAACGTGTGCTGAAGTCGGTACGCGGCTGATAAGTGAGGCCAAATAAGCCTGCCCGCCAACGTCTTCAAGCTGGCCATGGCGCTCCAGTTCATCACTAACGGTTACCATGTCTGCAGCCTGCCGGCGTTCAAAGAGGCGCAAAATAGCGGCGTAGATCAGCCCGTGACTTTCGCGGTAAAAATCATCTGGACGAAGGAAGGATGCCACTTTGATGATTGCCTCAGGATCGATAAGCAGGCTACCAAGTACGGAAATCTCGGCATCTATGTTTTGAGGAGGGAGTCTATCAGTTGCCATGAGTCGTCCTCACACGCTGTAACCACCGGGTTCAGCAAACACCCGGAACACATGTTCTAAGTATAACCCCATAGAAGGGCGGTGTCAAGCGAGGGATTTAGAACGCGACAATATGGTACGCCGTGCAACGTGGCAGTTGGCCACAAACGGACGCCCGCCGCACGGCGAGCGTATGATATCCAGGACGGCCTGAGGGACGGGCAGGGGGCCGGCCTTCAGCACATCACGTGGATCGTCCGAATTCAGTCTTCGTCAGATTCGTCGTCGTCGCCCAGACTCTCCAGGTCCAGGGTTTCAACGAACTCGCGGAAGACGTCGAGTTTTTCCTCCTCTTCTGGTGTCAGGCCAGCGTCTTCGTGGAGCTCTTCGTCTTCGGCCGGTTCGATGCCGGCACGCTCCATCACGGATTCGACAACGTAGATGGGAACCTGGGCGCGGACTGCCAGGGCGATGGCATCACTCGGGCGTGAGTCAATCTCCGAGTGCCTGCCATTAACGTCCATCACGATTCGGGCATAGAAAGTGTCATCTCGAAGATCATTTACGAGGATGTGAGAGACTACGCCTCCCACCTCATCGATCACGCGCTTCAGCAGATCATGGGTCAAGGGGCGAGGAATGTCCACTCCCTGTAACGCAATGGTGATGGCATCTGCCTCGAAGGGCCCGATCCAGATGGGTAGATAGCGGTCGCTATTCAGCTCTTTAAGAACAACCACACGGTGTTGAGATATCAGACTCACACGTATGCTGTCGACAGTCACTTCGATCATCGACGCCGCTCCTTTCCAGCACGGACAATCATCCTCGCCGTTGAATTCATTATACCACAAGACCCATTGACTGCCAAACCAGGGTCCGCTCGCCGGCCCTGTTCCAGCGGCCCAGGTGTCACCAGGCTTTGGACTTAGAGCTTTTTCATGGTATAATAGCCGGCGCTATCATGCCGAGATGCGAAGGGATTCTATCTCATGCCGGAAATAAATATTGACTTTGTCGCCATCCTCGATCGGGTGAGTCAGGTCTTGGAAGTTGCCGCTCTCTGTTTCGGGGCGTTCATGGCAGCTTTCTGGATAAGTCTGGTGGTCTGGACCTTCCGTGACATTCGGTCGAGAACCCATGATATCTTCTTTCAACTGCTGTCGGTTCTACTTGTCCTGGTATTCAACGTCCTGGGCCTGTTCCTCTACCTGATTCTACGGCCTAAAGAAACGCTGGCTGAGCGATATGAGCGGGCGTTGGCTGAAGAAGCTCTCTTGCAGGACATCGAAGAGCGGCCGGTTTGCCCGTCATGCGGCGTACGTGTGGCGTCTGATTTTATGCTCTGCCCAGCCTGCCATACGCAGCTAAAGCATCCCTGCGATGCCTGTGGCCGGCTCAATGAGCTCAAGTGGAAGGTTTGCCCGTATTGTGGTCATGTCCATGAGCCGGCTGAGGCTGCAGACACGTTGGAGGCCAGAGCCGTGCCTGTGGAGACAGAACAGGTTTTCGGGCGACCGGCTGAAGACGGGGAACCAGGGGCTGCGGTTGAGACAACGGTGATGGCCGAGTCAGATCACCAGATGGCCGGCTAGGTTGGGGGTGGGCGGCTGTTCCGCCCGCTGCTAATAAGCGTTGCGGTCGCGGAAGGCCTGGACAACCGTCTTTAGCATGATCTTGAAGTCCAGCCACAGCGACCAGTTCTCAGTATACCACAGGTCGTATTTAGTGCGTTCCTCGATGGACGTATCGCCGCGCAGGCCGTTCACCTGAGCCCAGCCTGTGATGCCGGCCTTCTCCCGATGGCGATACATGTAGCGCGGGATTTGCTTCTGAAACTCCTCTACAAACACAGGCCGCTCGGGCCGTGGTCCCACAACGCTCATATCACCCAGAAGCACGTTAATGAACTGTGGCAGTTCGTCCAGGCTTGTCCGGCGCAGGAACGCGCCAATACGCGTTCGGCGCGGGTCATCGGGGGTGGCCCAGACCGGCCCCGTCTTCGCTTCTGCATCTGGTCGCATCGTGCGGAACTTGATCATCGGAAAGGGTTTAGCGTCCAACCCCATGCGCTCCTGGATGTAGAAAACGGGGCCGGGGGAATCCAACTTGATCAACAATGCGATCAGCAGCATCAGCGGTGACAGGAGCACGAGCGCAATGCTGGCGACTACGATGTCTACGGCACGCTTCAGGCTCAGGCGCCAGCCGCGCAGGGCAGAATCTCGAACGGTAAGTAGGGGCAGCCCGTTCAAATCCCCCAGACGTACCTCTGAGGCCATGATCTGGAAGACATTGGGGAAAACCTTGATGGTCACGGGGCAATCTTGACAGCGGTCGATGATCTGGAGCAGCTCGTTGGGATCGGCCTCGGGCCGTGCGATGATCACCTCGGTGATGCCGTAGCGCTCAATAATGTCGGCCAGTTCTTCGGTTCTGCCCAATACGGGGACACCCTGAATTCGATCTTGTCGCGAAGCACCGTCCACAAATCCGATAACCTCGTAACCCAGCCAGGGGGATGTCTGGGCTCGTCGGACCATTTGCTGCCCGGCGTCGCCGGCCCCCACAATCAGCACCCGCTCTTCACCAATGCCCCGCGATCTGAGTGCCCCCGCAATCATGCCGTACAGAACGCGACCCAGCATGATGAGAACAATGGTCAGGGCCCAGGCGTAGACCACCATGCCGCGTGAGTAGTCCACATCCAGGGAGCTGTTCTTGAAGAAGAAAGATACAAAAGCGACGGTTGTCACCGTGGCGATGGATACGCCGGCAAACACCCGCGACAGTTCGTCGAAGTAGGAGATGATGCGGGTGCGGTGATACCGTTTGTAGAAGAAGAACACGATCAGCGTGACCACAATCTGCACGCCTAGCATTCTGAGGTAGTCGCTGAGTGGCGCCATCTCGACAATGGGCCGCAGTGGAAATGCGACCCACAGTCGATAAGCGGCCAGAAAGGCCAGCGTCACCATGGCGATGTCGAGGCATATTTGCAGTCCCACGAACAGCGCACGTTGTGTTCTGCTCATGGCGTCGCCTCCACTGTCTGGCCCGGCTGCTTCCACATCTCACGAATCAGCCGGCGCCCCCCTTTCAGCCCGATGCCGGCCATGACCAGCCAGTGCAACCAGAAGGGCGTGTTGGCCGCGTAGTGTTTCTCGTAAAACAGATACATGGCGCGGTAAAACTCGAAATTGGCACGCTGATTCCCAGCGCTGGCCGCCCGCTTGTAGTGAAGCACAGTGACGCTGGGGTTGTAGTACACTTTCCAGCCGGCCTGCTTGATGCGCAGCGCCCAGTCCAGGTCCTCGCCGTACATGAAGAACCGCTCGTCCAGCAGGCCGGCCGCCTGGATAGCCTCGCGCCGCACCATCATGAAGGCCCCAACGACCGAATCAACCTCGGTCTCTTGATCGGGGTCCAGGTAGGTCAGGTTGTAGCGTCCGAAACGCCGGCTCTTTGGGAACAGCCGGCTGAGCCCAATCATCCGGTAGAACGAGACCTCCGGGGTCGGGAAGGAGCGCCGGCAGGCCAGGTCCAGGCTGCCATCGGCGCGAACCAGCTTGGGGCCGGCTGCGCCGATTTCTGGCCGGCCGTCCAGATACGCCACCATCTCGCTGAGGGCCGTGGGGGGCAGGACGGTGTCGGGATTGAGAAGCAGGGCGTAGCGGGGTGGATTGCGGTGAACAGCGCCGGCAGGCGACAGACTGGGCATCACCTGCGCTGAACGGGGCGCTTCGTCACCGACGGGACGGAAGCCGGCGGCGCGCAGGCCCAGGTTGTTGGCATAGGCGAAGCCGCCGTTGACCGGGCTTGCGATGACGTGCACCTCAGGGAATTCCTGACGAACCATGGCCACACTGTCATCGCTGGATGCGTTATCCACGACCCAGGTCTCGAACACCAGATCGCCCTGGCTGCCGGCGACGGACGCCAGACAGTCGCGCAGCTTGTCGCGCGTGTTGTAGTTAGCGATGATGATGGCAAGATC
>CAYYSH010000047.1:0-13140 GCA_964474265.1 uncultured Anaerolineales bacterium | reverse complement strand
GCACAGCAGTACGACAGTCAGGCGCTGTCGGAGCTGTGCGAACTCTTCTTCGAGGACGTTTACAGTTACTTCTATTACCGTGCCAGGGATGCGGCCGACGCTCAGGATCTGACCAACGACGTTTTCGTGCGCCTGGTCGAGTCGATACGCTCGTTCGACCCGGCGCGTGGCGGCTTCCGCGCCTGGCTCTTCAGCATTGCCCACCACCGGCTGGTGGATTACCGTCGCCGGCAGGCAGTGCGGGGGCATCAGCCATTGGAAGAGGGTCTGGCGAACCCTGAGGATGGGCCGGCTGTTCAAGTGGAGGCACAGCTCACAGTGGAGTGGTTGCAGAATGCCCTGGACCTGTTGACCGAGGAGCAGCGCCAGGTAATTGTACTGAAGTTCATTGAAGGCTTGAGCAATGCTGAGGTAGCCCAGATCTTGGGGAAAAGCGAAGGAGCGATCAATGCACTGCAATACCGGGGTTTGCGAGCGTTGCGCCAGAGGTTGAGAACTGGAGCCAGTTGATTAGTGGTCGCAAACCGTGCTGCGCACGGGGAAGGTGGTGGACTTGATTGTGCAACTGGAAGAACAGCCTCAGTAGTCACACCACTCGCGGTCTCATCATTGAGACGTTTGACTTGAGGGTGTGGCCGGCTATAATCTGGCTGGTGCAGACATCACCTGGTCCAATGTGTGGAACGCCTGGTTTGCAATGTTAAGGAGAAGAGAATGTCGTCAACTACCACCTCATCAACCCAGACCGAGCAGATTTACCTGTCACCCGAGTTGCAAGAAAACATCCAGAATCGCCTGAGTCGAATAGAAGGGCATGTACGGGGTGTCAAGCGCATGCTTGACGAACATCAGGATTGCGAGAGCATTCTGATTCAACTGGCTGCGATTAAGTCGGCGCTGAACCAGGTGATTATCAAGGTGCTTGAAGGTCACATGGAAACATGTGTGATGGAGTGTGTGGTGGAAGGTCAGGGCGAGGAGGCGCTGGAGCGTCTACGGGGTGCCGTGTCGTTGGTACTCAAAAAATCGTAGGACGAATTCTTAACTTGATGCCTCTGGCAAATACAAGGTTTGCCTGCGATCCAATGACCCGCTAATGGCGGGTCATTTTTTCGTTGGGGACGCTTTGACAGATTCTTGTTTTTTCAATATAATTGTTTTTGCAAATGTTTGCAGAAACATTCTGCTGTGAAAGGGTCAGGGATAATTGAATGAGTTGCTACCAAGATCTTACCCAGGAGCTCCGACAGGCCGGCCTGCGCATGACGCCCCAACGATTAATGGTGATCGACGCGGTATTTCACCACGAAGGGCACATCACCGCCGAGGATATTCACGCGAAAGTACAGGCCCGGTATCCGTACGTGGATCTCTCAACAGTCTACCGGACGTTGCAGGTATTGAAAGAGCAGGGCTTAGTTGTCGAACTGCAGGTACCAGATGGTCCAACCCAGTACGAAGGCACGCAGAAGGACTCTCACCATCACGCGATTTGCCGGCGTTGTGGCACGATGCTGGACGTGCAACCTGATGCACTAGAGCCCATACGCGAGCAACTCCTGGCCCAGCACGGCTTCCGCGCCGAATTCTCCCACATGGCTATATTGGGCTTGTGCAAGACCTGCGCGGAGCAGAGGGAACAACAACTGCGAGACGAAGCGCGATGACTCGAACTCGAGGGGAAGGTTGAATGATGACCTGGCTAATATTGATGTCCTCCGCCATTTTCACTGCTGTGCGCGCAATGACAAATCATCCGGCGTTGCACATTCCCGACGGCTTTCTCAGTTTGCCAATAGCCCTGGTATGCTGGGGAGCCGCCGCGGTGCTGCTGGCGATTGCTGTGCGACGCACTCAGGGTGAGCTCGGTGAGCGCCAGATTCCGTTGATGGGTGTGATGGCGGCTTTCATTTTTGCCGCGCAGATGATTAACTTCCCGGTGGCCGGCGGTACCTCGGGGCATTTGCTCGGTGGCGCGCTGGCAGCGATCGCGCTGGGCCCGTGGGCCGGCATGCTGGTAATGGCCAGCGTCATTGCCGTTCAGGGGCTACTCTTTCAGGATGGCGGGCTGGTTGTGATGGGTGCCAACATGCTCAACATGGGCCTGCTGACAGCGCTCATCGGCTACGGCCTCTATCGCGGTGTGATTGGGCGAAGTCGGGGTGTGCGTCTGGCGGTTGCCGGCATCGCTGCCTGGTTGTCAGTCATGGCGGGTGCGCTGGCTACCTCGTTGGAACTCTGGCTGAGTGGGACTGCTCGCCTTGACATTGTGATGCCGGCCATGCTGGGCGTCCACGCTTTTATCGGCATCGGCGAGGCGCTGATCACTGTGGCAGCTCTGGGGTTCGTTCTGCGGACGCGTGCCGATCTGTTGGAGCCGGCCGGCACACCACGTGGGGGCCGCGGGTGGGTCGTGGCCGGCCTGCTGGTGGCTCTGGCGGTGGTGCTGCTATCACCGCTGGCCTCGGCAAACCCGGATGGGTTGAATCGCGTCGCAATCAATCTGGGTTTCATGAACCAGCAGGTTGACGCACCCTATCAGGTTCTGCCAGGGTATACTGTTCCGTTTCTCGGGGCAACGCCATTGTCGACCATCCTGGCCGGGGCGCTTGGCGCACTGGTGGTGGCCGGCGTAAGCGTGGCGGTGGTGCGCCTGCTGCGGCGCTCGGCAAGCGCAGCTTAGCGGGTAGGCGAGGATCCCAAACATGGCAATTCATGTCGATGCGTTCGATCACTACCAGGCAGGAGAGAGCCTGATCCACAGGCTCGATCCCCGGGTCAAGCTGGTGGTGACGGTGCTTTTCATTGTCTCGAATGTTCTCCTGCCGGATGGCGCGTGGCTGGCCTTTGGGCTGGCCTGGGGATTGGTCTTGCTGGTCAGTGTGATGGCAGAATTGGGGGTCGGTTACGTCGTCAAGCGTTCATTTGTCGCGCTCCCTTTTGCGCTGGCAGCCGTGACAGCGATCTTTGCCCTCCCTGGCCAGCCTGTTTTTGAGTGGACTCTTGGTCCCTGGCACCTGGTGGCGACAGATGCCGGCCTGCTCCGCTTTATCAGCATCGTCATCCGGAGCTGGCTCTCGGTGCAAATGGCCATTCTGCTGACGGCCACGACCCAGTTCCCGGACCTCATGCATGCGCTGCGCCATCTGCGAGCACCTCATCTGGTTGTCGCCATCATCTCGTTCATGTATCGCTACCTGTTCGTGCTGAGCGACGAGGCCATGCGCCTCATGCGTGCCCGTGAGGCGCGAAGTGCCCGGCCGGCCGAGGGCGGCGGGGGTGGCTCAATTGCCTGGCGGGCGCGGGTGGCGGGTAGCATGGCCGGCCAACTGTTCTTGCGCAGCTATGAGCGTAGCGACCGCGTCTACAATGCCATGCTCGCGCGTGGCTACACTGGTCAGTATCAGACGCTGAATCCCCATGTGATGCATCGCAGAGACTGGGCAACGGGGGGGCTGGCCCTGGTTGTGTTAGCATTGTTGCAAGTGGTGGGTCGGATTTGATTTCTTTTTGCGCATTTTGAAAGGTGGATAGAGAAGATGCCCGTAGTTCATGAGCCGGTAGCTCGTCCTCGAGTGCCTGGTACCACGCTGTCGCGAAACGGTGATGAGGCTGGACAAGAGCCAGTTCTGCTGGTGGAGAACCTGAACTTCAGCTATCCGGATGGGCACGTGGCGTTGCGTGGTGTATCGCTGGAAGTGCGGCGTGGGGAGAAGGTGGCTCTGGTCGGGCCAAATGGCGCCGGCAAGAGTACGTTGATGTTGCACCTGAACGGCATTCTTGGCGGTGAAGGCCACGTTGAAGTCGCCGGCCTGCCGGTCACCAGGTCCAATTTGCCTGTGATTCGTGCCAAGGTGGGCCTGGTGTTCCAAAACCCCGATGACCAGTTGTTCTCGCCCACCGTTTTCGACGACGTGGCTTTTGGACCGCTCCACATGGGGTTACCAGAGGATGAGGTCCGTGCGCGCGTAGTTCGAGCGCTGGACCAGGTCGGCATGGGTGGGTATGCTGGCCGGCTGTCACACCATCTGAGTATGGGGGAGAAAAAGCGCATCTCGATTGCAACGGTGCTCTCGATGGACCCAGAAATCTTGGTGCTCGACGAGCCGTCCGCCGGCCTGGACCCACGCGCCCGGCGCAATCTCATCCAGTTGCTCCGCGAACTCCCGCACACCATGCTGGTCTCGACCCATGATATGCTGATGGTGCGCGAGCTCTTCCCCCGTATGGTCATCATGGACGTTGGCCGCATCGTCGCCGATGGGCCCACCGATCTGCTGATGAACGACGTGGCCATATTGGAGGCCCATGGCCTTGAGCGGCCATAGCCTACTCCAATGGACTCAGGCGCTTCCCCAAAACAGAGAACGGTGCTATAATCTTCCGCTGGGTCATGCTCGCCTTTACTATCGCCTCGGGCTGGCTGTGAAGTGATGATTGCATTGTCAACGGGTTCCCTGTATACCTACGGCCTCGACCGCGTATTTGCGCTGGCAGCAGACGCCGGTTTCGATGGTCTTGAGCTCATGGTGGATCATCGGTGGGACACCCGACACGTGGGATATCTGCGCCGGCTGATGGATCGGCATGGGGTGCCGATCCTCGCGGTGCATAGCCCGTTTGTATTGTCGGTCCCGGGGTGGCCGCGTGACGAACCTGGTCGCATTAGACAATCAATACAACTGGCCGAGAGTGTTGGTGCTCGGGTGGTGGTCGCTCATCTGCCGCGCCGGCTTGATTGGTTTATCTTGGAGAGCAAGACCACTCGCTTGCGATTGCTCATCCCGCTGCCATGGCCGGGACAGCGCAGCTATCGACGCTGGCTGGTGGACGAACTGGACGAGTTTCGGGCCTCGACACCAGTTACGATTGCCATCGAGAACATGCCGGCGTGGCGTTTCCTGGGTACGCGGATAAATACTTGCTACTGGAACGATATCGAATCGATAGCACAGTTCGCGCAGTTGACGATGGACACAACCCACTTGGGCACGTGGGGAATCGACCCCTGTATGGCTTATCAGGTGTGGGGAGCCCGTGTAGCTCACGTGCATTTGTCCAATTTCAACGGTGCCGAACACCGATTGTTGAATGATGGGCACCTGCGCCTGGATTACCTTCTGGAGCGCCTCGGAATTGAAGGCTATGATGGTATCATCACGCTGGAGTTCAACCCGGCGTCATTGCAGGCTGAGAATGGGGAGCGGGTGCGCGAGAATCTGGAGGAGAGCCTGGCATTCTGTCAACAGCACCTGACGGCGGTGCACTCTGATTTCGTGTAGTCACTCAAACTACACCCAACCCACAAGAAAAACAAACCACAATGACAAACCCCACGCAAGCTATGCGAAAGCTGATCCTTTGGTCAGGCCGCGGTTTGATGGCCCTCGGCGTTCTTTTGCTCACCATGGCTGCATATCTGTGGGTGACCGGCACCCCTCTATCAGCGGTGTTGGACAATTTGCGCGTGTTCATTCCCTTCATCCGGTTCGATGGTTACCAGAACATTGAGTTCGAGGGGGAGCGGGCTTACAATCACGCGTGGGCCCAGTGCAACTTCGGTCCACGGCCGCCCGGATCTGAGGCTTTGCGACAGGCCGGCGATTATATCATCGAGCAACTGGAAAACCAGGGCTGGACAGTCGAGGAGCAAACCTTCGAGTACCAGGGTGTTACAGTACGCAATCTGATTGGTCGCAAGGGGGAAGGCACACCCATCATCATCGGGGCTCACTATGACACGCGCGCCAGAGCCGATAATGATCCAGATCCTGAACGGCGCGACGAGCCTGTGCCGGGCGGCAACGATGGCGCCAGCGGCGTAGGCGTCTTGCTGGAGCTGGCACGCTCGCTGAATGTTCATGATGCCGGCCATCAGGTATGGCTGGCCTTTTTCGATGCCGAGGATAACGGCAGCCGGGGGCTCCCCGGCTGGAACTGGATTGTTGGCTCAACTTACATGGCTGAGCACCTGGGCACCCAGGTCGATTTCATGATTTTGCTGGACATGATCGGTGATCAAGATCAGCGAATCCTGTGGGAAGGTTTTTCAACAGCGTGGATGCGTGAGATCGTGTGGGATGTGGCCGGCCAGCTTGGCTACTCTGATCACTTCATCCCTCAGGTCGGTCCTCACCTGATCGATGACCACCGACCGTTCCTGAATCAGGGGATACCGGCCATTGACATCATCGACTTTGACTACCCGTACTGGCACACAACCCAAGACACGTGTGATAAGCTGAGTATTGACAGCCTGACTCGAGTCGGTCGAGTTGTCGAAGAAACATTGGAGAAGAGGAGGTTAGACATTGCTCGCTAAACGCATGGAAAAAGTTCCACCCTACGTGTTTGCTCACGTCTCGAAGCTCATTGCTGAGAAAAAGGCACAGGGCGTTGACGTGATCAACCTCGGCATAGGTAGCCCGGACTTGCCTACGCCGGCCCACATCGTGGAGGTCCTGAAGCAGGCGGCTGATGATCCGACAAACCACGGCTATCCCAGCTACGTCGGCATGCCCAGCTTGCGCGAGGCTGTAGCTGCCTGGTACAAGCGGCGCTTCGAGGTTGATCTCGACCCGGAGACTGAAGTGGTACCGCTCATTGGATCGAAAGAGGGCATCGCGCATCTGGCCCTGGCCATGGTGGGGCCTGGCGACATTGCGCTCATACCGGACCCCGGCTACCCGACGTACCACATGGGCACCGTCTTGGCTGACGCTGAAAGCTATCCGATGCCACTGCTAGCTGAGAACGAGTTCCTGCCCGATCTGGATGCTATCCCGGCCAATGTACTCGAACGGGCACGGGTGATGTGGTTGAATTATCCCAACAACCCAACCGGTGCAGTGGCCCCAATCTCTTTCTTTGAGAAGGTGGTTGATTTTGCAAGTCGACATAATATAATTATTGCTCATGACAACCCGTATGCCGATGTAACTTTCGACGGGTATCGGGCACCCAGTCTGCTCCAGGTACCGGGAGCCAAAGAGGTCGCAGTGGAGCTCAACTCACTGAGCAAGACGTACAACATGGCCGGCTGGCGCGTCGGCATGGCAGTGGGGAACCCCGAGGTCATCGCCGGCCTGGTCCGGGTGAAAAGCAATGTGGACACCGGCATCTTCAACCCGATTCAGATTGCGGCATCGGCAGCACTGCAGGGGGACCAGAGATGGATTAAGGAGCGCAACGCTATCTATCAGCGCCGGCGTGATGTCATACTGGACGGCCTGGCGGCTGCCGGGATCAAAGCCCACAAACCCAAGGCCGCGCTCTATGTCTGGGCGGAGACACCGGAAGGCTGGAAGTCCAACGACTTCGCGATGCACGTGCTGGATCACGCCGGCGTGTGGCTTACACCCGGTACTGCCTATGGCGAGGCCGGTGAGGGGTATGTGCGTCTCTCGTTGTGCGCGCCAGAGGAGCGGCTCAGGGAAGCCATGGAGCGTCTACAGGCAATTGATTTTTAGAAATGCGCCCTTGATCCTGCAGCTCTTAACTCGATAACATTTCAATCCTGCAACCGTTCTTAGTATCAGGTGCTTGGCACGGCCCCGGGAGGAGGTGAAGCAGCTTCCTCCTGGGGCCTTTTTTCTCCTCTCCTGACGCATTCCTGACGCACGCTGGGTATATTCCCTTTGAGCCTAACCCCACCTCGACGGTTTTCTCCGTCTTTACCACCGTTGGTGTGGGAAAGGCTCGCCCATCCAAACAGGTCGGTTGCTGATGGCGTAGGGCAGGGCGCTGTTGGTAACCGACCTCTAGCTTTTTACCTGATTACCCCCTTGGCAACGGCTGGCCGTCGGTCAGGCGTAGCGCTGTCGTCTGTAACGGGCCGGCCTTCCACGATATCTCCGGTAAGGTCTCTTCGTCTAAAGAAATGAAGGAAAAAGCCGGCTGTCGGCAGTTTGTTTGTAGGAGGGCCCTGCCGACAGCCGGCCACATTCTACTCGCTGACAGGCCGGTTTCCTTAATGTAGCTGAATTGTACGTATCTTCGAAAGAGGTCCTGCGTTAGTAAAGTTGCAAGTGGTAAGCATGATGTAACATCATGCAGCCTCCTCCTGTTGGCCGCCGGCCAGGGCGTTGAGGGGCGTCCTGGCCGGCTTTCTTTGTGCTGACCCTGCGCACCCCCTTAATGAGCCGGTCAGCGATGACCACGAACTACCAACAACGGCACACCAGATACATGCTATGAGATCGGGATCTGCGGTGCGAGTTCGTCAGTCAATTTCTGCCAATCGGCGCAAGCGCATCTCTAAGTACCGTTTACGCAAGAGATTCCGCCATGCATCATCGCCTGTACGAACAGACCGCCTGATAACATCGAGCTTCTTGCGTAGTGCCTCAGCTTCTTCACGCCGGTGGCCGTTCTGGTAGCGATTGTCGTGAGCCATTCATTTCACCTCCATCAAGATTCTGCTCCCGTCAAGCGAAAGCTACCGCAAATGTTGACACAGGCAGGGTCAGAGTTATGGAGGCAGGGTTTAGGGCAGGGGGGTCAGTGCTAATAACAGAAAAACCCTACCGTGTGAAGGCAGGGCTGAGGAAATATCCTGTAAGAGATCAGAGACAGTAGACTGCAGTCTACCGGTGATAGTTGGGGAGTGGGAGCGATGTGGCAGGTGCGCATACAAGCCATCTGTGGCGCTACACCGCCACCCCCCTCATCGTTAGCGCTATTATACCATAAACTGTAGCAAAATGCAAGCATTCGTGAGCCGGCCTTTGCAAAGAGCGGGTTGACATTTAAAACGTTTTAGATTAAACTATTAAAAGGGTTTTAGATTAGGGGGCCAGGGTGAACACAACTGGCTTCGCCACAGCCACCCTTATCGCCGACCACAATGCATCGCGTCGAACCCCTCGGCGCGAGGAGACGAGATGCCTGTAACGCTCAAGGACATTGCCCAGCGCGTTGGCAAATCAGTACCCACGGTTTCCCGCGCGCTTGGCGACTTCGATGACATCAGTCTCGAAACCCGGCAAGAGGTGCAGCGAGTGGCCCGCGAAATGGGATACGAACCCAGCGCGGCCGCCCGCAGTCTTCAAAGGCAACGGGCAGACAACATCACGCTTATCCTGCCTATCACCCATGGCGTCCGTTTCTCGGATCCGTTTTTCAGCGAATTTCTGGCCGGATTGGTGGACCAGGCCGCGCAACTGGGGTTTGGGCTGAATGTTTCCAGTGAAACTGGCAGCAATGAACACGACAACTATCTTAAGCACATCCGTAGCCGGCGCACGGATGGCTTTGTCATTATGCGCACCCAGCGACAGGACAGCCGGATTGATCTCCTGCGCCGGCAGAAGGTGCCCTTTGTAGCATTTGGCCGCGTGGAAGGAGAAAATGACTTTTGCCTGGTCGATGAAGATGGCGCCTATGGCATTCGACAAGTCGTCGACCATCTGGTGGAACTGGGTCACACACGCCTGGCTTTCATTGCCGAGCCTCTCCATTTCACCAAAGCCTTTCACCGGTTACAGGGCTATCGGGAGGGCTTACAAGCCCATGGCCTGCCAGTTGAGCCAGACCTCATCATCGAATCCAATTACCGCCAGCGATCTGGACGGGTGAGCGCGAGCAAGTTGCTTGATTTGCCCAATCCACCCACGGCCATTGTAGCCAGTAACGATCTTCTTGCGCTGGGCGCCATCGGAGAGGCTCAGGCCCGAGGACTCGTGGTTGGCCGCGATGTCAGCATCACCGGCTTCGACGACATCCCACTGGCCGAGTACACCCACCCGGCGCTGACAACAGTGCACCAGCCGGCTTACCAATTTGGCTCCATGGTAGCCTGGATGTTGATCCAGATAATCAACAAAGAGCTTGCGGAACCTAGGCAGGTGATTGTGAAACCAGAACTGATTGTTCGAGAGTCCAGTGGGCCACTGCCTTAGGAGTCGCCTGTAAATAACCGCCTGACGGGGACCCCAAAGGCTTTCGAAGACCTTTGCGGGTTGCACAGCTAGCATCGCTCATCCCTGATCTACAATGAAAGGAGGTGACACTGTAGCCAACGATTCCTTCGCCTGTCATTCAAATTGCCAAATTGCGCACCAAATGGAAGGAGGAAAAAATGTCCAGGCTTGTCAAATTGCTGATCCTGCTCGTGATAACGACTATAGCCCTCTCTGCCTGCGCGCCGCCGGCTGCTCCTCCCGCCGAAAAGGCCGCGCCCACTGAGGCAGCCGCGCCGACGGAGGCCCCCGCCCCCACAGAGGAGATGAAACCCAAGGAAGTGGTCTTCTTCTCCACCCAGTTCGCCCCGGTGGAAGAACAGGCCAAGTTCCGCAAGATCCTGTCACCGGCCGGCTTTGACTTCACTGCCGTGGAAGAAGGCCCCCTAATCGACCAACTCGTGGCCAGCAAGGGACAGGAAAAGGGCCCCATCGATGTCATTGGCGCACTGCACGGTACATTCCCGCCCCTGGCACGGGAGGATGTGCTGGCAAACCTGATCGACCTGGCCGAAGACCTGTCTGCGGACCGGGAGTTCGCGGCAGCTTTCCTGGACACCGGGCGTTTGGGGACAGAGGATGTGCTCTACTACATCCCGTGGATGCAGGCCACCTACATCATGGCAGCTAACAAGCAGGCGTTGGACTATCTGCCCGAGGGGGCAGACCTGAATGCGCTGACCTGGGATCAGTTTGCCCAGTGGTGCCAGGCCCTCCTGGATGAAACGGGCCAGCCGCGGTGTGGTTTGCCGCATGCCGGCCTGTTCCACCGCTTCCTGGAAGGCTACCTGTGGCCTTCCTTTACCGGTGGCATGGTAACCAACTTCAAGACCGGGGATGCTGAGAAGATGCTGGAATGGGCCCGCGACACCCTGTGGCCAACCATCCACCCCCAGTCCATCAGCTATGAGTTCATGCAGGAACCGCTGCTGGCGGGTGAAGTGTGGGTGGCTTTCGACCACACCGCCCGTCTGATCGAGGCCTTCAACACCAAGCCGGAGGACTTCGTGGCCTTCCCGGCGCCGGCCGGTCCCATGGGACGGGGATTCATGCCGGTGATCGTGGGGCTGGGCATGCCCAAGAATGCCCCCAATCCGGAGGGAGCAGCCAAGCTCATCGACTTCCTGACCCAACCCGATACCCAGGGTCAGATCCTGCGTGACCTGGGCTTCTTCCCGGCAGTCTCAGGGGTGGACTTCTCGGGCCTGTCGACGGGTGTCGCCCTGGAGGCCGAGGCGGTGACGGCCCAGGCCGGCTCGTCGGATGCCTTGCCGGCGCTGCTGCCCGTGGGGTTGGGCGAGCGCGGCGGCGAGATCAACCAGATCTTCCGCAATGCCTTTGATCGGGTGGTATTGGAAGGTCAGGATATCCGCACGGTCCTGGACGAGGAAGGCGCCAACCTGCAAGCCCTCATGAACGAAACCGGAGCCCCCTGCTGGGCGCCAGATCCACCTAGCGATGGTCCGTGCCAAGTCAAGTAATGGAGCAAATCTCCGAGGGTAGGGGCGACATTTGAACATCGCCCCTACCCTGTTGCGGTCCGCGTAGATGCCCACAGTAAGGACCCTTGGTGATGAATGACACCAACGATCTCTCCCCACTGCCCACACGACGCCGGCGGATCAACTGGGCGCCGTATGTGCTGATTTTGCCCTCGCTCCTCTACCTGGCCTTGTTCTTCGCCTGGCCCATGGCACGGGGCCTGGTGTTGGCCGTATGGGACGATGAGGCGCTGCTCACGCTGCGTGCGGAAGCGAGCCGCGACAGCGCTGCGGTGGGTGTGCTGCCGCAGAACAGTCATCTCCAGATCCTGGAACAGCAGGCGAACCCAGTACCACCCGGAGAGGCGCTGGGCGAGAACGCCCTCACAGAGACCTGGTTCCGGGTGCAGGCGCAGGACGCGGCCGGCCAACCTGTGGAAGGCTGGGTGTCGGAGCGCCGCATCCGGGTCCGGGAGACGGACGACGCCGGCAACCCGGTGCGCGGCACGGTACGGATCAAGCTGGGGAAGAACGTGGCCCCTCAGACGGCAATCTACGCGGAGCCGAGCGACCGGAGCCGGGTGGTGGGCAAGCTGGAGCCTCGAGCCCCGGTTGAGATCACAGAGTCGGCTGTTTTGGAGGTGTGGTACCAGGTGAAGGGCCAGGACGCCGAGGGGCGCACGGTGGCCGGCTGGGCCCCATCCCGCTTTATCCAAGTCTTCGGCAACGGCGAACGAGGCCGGGTGGATCGTGGAGACACAGGCGAGCTTACCGCGAAATTCATCCGGAAAATGGTAAACGACCGCTTCTTCCGGCCGGCCCTGACCAATACCCTGCTGCTGATGGTCATCATCATTCCCACCCAGTTTGTGTTGGCGGTCATCATGGCGCTGGTGATCCAGGCCCGGTTGAGGGGCAATTCCTTCTTCCTCTACGTGTTCGCAATTCCCCTGGGGGTGTCGGATCTGGCGGTGGGCATCCTCTGGTTTTCCATCTTCACCCAGCATGGCCTGCTGAACAGTGTGCTCCAGGGACTTGGCCTCATCGACGCGCCCATCACGTATCTCTCCGCCCAGACCAAACACTGGATCATCGCGGCCATCTGGCTGGCCGAGGTGTGGCGCGCCACCTCCCTGGTGATGGTGATCGTGGTGTCCGGTCTCCAGGCCATCTCCGAGGAAGTGCTGGAGGCCGCCGAGTTGTTTGGCGCCAACCTGTGGCAGCGGGTGCGCTATGTGATCTTGCCTTTGCTGCGGCCCAGCCTGCAGGTGGCCCTGATCCTGCGCACCATCCTGGCGTTACAGGTGTTCGCCGTGGTCATCGCCCTGAGCGGCGGGGACGTGGTGACGGTGCTGGCTAACGAGACCTACCGCCAGTACACCCAGTTCCGCAACCCCAACGTGGCCGCGGCCTATGCCGGCTTTATTTTGTTGTTGTCCATGATCAGCGCGATCCTTTACCTGCGTACGATCCGCAGTCATCAGGAGGTTGCCGGATGAGTTCCTCCCAGATTTCGACCACCGTCGCCCCAGTGACGCTGTCGCCGGAGGTGCAGGCTCTGCACCGACGCATGCAACGCCGACAGCAATTGAGCAGGGGGGCGACCTACCTGGTGGGCCTGCTCATCGTCCTGTGGATTCTGGTCCCCATCTACTTCATCGGCTCCATGGCCCTCACCACCCCCGAAACGGTCCGCAGCT
>CAYYSH010000046.1:0-13358 GCA_964474265.1 uncultured Anaerolineales bacterium | reverse complement strand
GAATGACATGGGTTGGCAGGACGAACAATCTCACTGCGTAAGTCCTGTTACTGACCGGTGATCATTTGGACACGCACGATTTGCAACGAGCGAAGGAGGTTGTACACATGTCGCGGAACAGTTTGGTGAAGTTTCTGAGAAGACGAGGATGGATTGCTCTGGTCCTGGCTTTCCTGCTCATGGGGATGGCCCTTCCAGTTGCAGTTGCTGCTACCCCACAGACACAGCCGGCCCCACCCATTAGTGTGCGATTTCCCCGAATTGTGCTCAGGTTGAACGAGGCAGGTGCTGTCACGGACCTGGGCATCATGATCTCGGAAGATACACAACTCCGACTTGCTGAACCCCAACTGACCTTCCTCGGCTCGGTCCTCGGGCTTAACCTGCGCACACAGTTGTTTGACGCAGCCACGATGCAGGCCATTTCCGATGCCAACATCCAGCACGTGGAGATTCAGACAGGCCCCGAAGGCATTGTTCTGTACGGCAATGGCAAATTCCTGATGGGGGTCGAATGGGGCGAGCAACGTGTTCTGTCAGAAGTGGCCCGGTTGGGCGAGGCGGTTAATATTCCCTTTGCGACCCAGTTGGCACAGTTGGTGCCGGCCATCGGCGCAGATGTACTGGTTGAGCTCCCGACGCCAGCCGGCGTTGAGCGTATCGCCCCCCGTCCTGTGGGCTCTGGAATCGAGTTTCCTTTGCGCGCTGCGCCCTCGGGGGAGGCAGCCCTGGTCCTGCACGCCTCGGGCGAGTACACAGCCGATGGGACAGCCCGCGTGCTTGGCACCCCACTCGTCGCCTGGGGCCGGCTGCTTGGGGCAGATCTCAGAATGCTCAACCTGGATCCGAGAGCCGTGCCCGTCTTTCAACAGGCCGGCATTAAGAACATGGGCCTGACGATTGACAGCGCGGGCGTATCCCTGTTGATTGACGGCGAACCGATCGCCACTGTCGTGCTGGGCGGCGAGGAATCTCTGGAGCTGGCGGTGCGTCTGGCCGATAGATTCCAGGTACCATTCGCCGAGTTCATCCCGCTGGCCGGCAGGACCCAGGACCTGGACATTAAAGTCACCGTGGCGCTGCCGTCCGCCCAATAGCACACCTCAGCGCTCACACTCGATACATACGATCACCTCGTTAGCCGGGGGCAGTGCCCCCGGCTAACACCAGGAGCAGGTAGATGCCAGGATTTATTGAGTATACTATCACCCCACGCGAAGCCCAGCGCTTCTACGATCGCCTGGGCGCACGCCACGACATAGCTGATCTGGTGGAGTCGCGCGCGAAGCGCCGGGGCCTCGAAATACTTGGGCTGGAACCAGGTCAGGCAGCGGCAAACATCGGGATGGGCAATGGGTTAGAGTATCTAGAAATGATCGCGCGCGTTGGCCCCAATGGTTTCGTTGCCGGCCTGGACCTGTCACCCGTCATGGTCTGGGTGAGTCGCCGGCGGGCGCTGGCGCGGGGAGAATCAGCGCCGGCGCTCGTCTTGGGCAATGCTCTAACTCTGCCCTACGCCGCCAACAGTTTCGATGCCCTGTTCAGCAGCTACATGTTGGACCTCATCCCACTGGCGGACATCCCCACCATCCTCTCAGAGTTTCGGCGGGTTTTGCGACCAGGGGGACGGCTGGTGCTGGTGGGTCTGACAGAAGGCGAAGGACCGATCAGCCAAAGCATTATGTCGACCTGGAAGGCGCTTTATCGGGTTCAGCCGGCGTGGCTGGGCGGCTGCCGGCCATTGCGGCTACGGGACTTTGTCAGGCAGGCCGGCTTCACCTTCGTACAACGTTGGTATGTCAGCCAGTGGGGCTACCCGTCTGAGGTTGTGAGTGCTGTCAAACCAAACGAGCGACGGACAGGTTAACTTCTGGACGAGAGATCAATTAGCTTGAAAGCCTCCGCGTACTCGCCAACATCCGCACCCAGCTCACGAGCACGCCGGGCAGTTTCTGCTGCACGCTCCCTCAAACGCCCAGCCAGTGCCTCTGGATCGTCGAATTGGGATTTGTGTTCCCAAATCGCCTGGATTTTCAGCTCCATCGTGTCAGTAATGTCAATGAAGGTATCCGCATCTGGACTGATGTTCAGATAGACCTTCCGAACCTTGTGCGGCTCCAACCCTTCAGCTTTGTGTTCCGGGTAATTGAGGTGATCCCGCGCAATCGGAAACACCGCGGCCAAAGTAGCCTCCCCCACCGCCCGATGATCGGGATGGTTGATGTAACCGTTGACGTAGAACGTCGTGGGATTCTGACAGATCACGGCATCTGGGCGCCAGCGACGAATCTCACGGGTGATGTCATGGCGCAGTTGCAGGTCTGGCATGACCTCGCCATCGGTGTAGTGTAAGAAGATCACCTGGCTGACCCCCAGACGTCGCGCGGCCGCTCGCTGCTCTTCCTCTCGCAGCCTGGCCAGCCGCTCAGGGGTCATCTGAGGGTCCTGGGAGCCCTTGTCACCGCTGGTCACCACGACATAGACAACTTCTTTCCCTTCTCGAACCCAGCGGGCGACTGTCCCGCCGGCCCCGAATTCTGCATCATCCGGATGTGCCACGACAACCATTACGCGTTTAATATCATCATCCATTGCCACTTACTGCTCCTTGTTTCTTCAGAGATAGGATGGGTTCTTAACCAAGTCGATTGTAATGAAAAACCGATATCTTTGCAAACGCGAGCGCCGGCAAGATTGGACCTCCGCCCTCTGCTGAGTATAATTGGCCGGCCTAGCCATGTCGTGCCAGAATTCAACCTGGAGTTGCTGAGACTGATGAGAGCCTATGCCACGTTGGGCTTTGGAGCCGTTTGCATTGCCTTCGCCGCCATTTTCGTCAAATGGGCCGATGCGCCTGGCGGCGTCATTGCCCTGTATCGGATTGGCGTCGCCGTGATCGTCCTGATGCCGCTATTCTGGCATCGATATCATCGCCTGGTACGGCGGGTGCAATCCCGACTTATGCTGATAGCCATGTTGGGTGGCGCCTTCTTTGCTGCTGATCTGGCCCTGTGGAACACCGGCCTTAAGCTCACGTCGGCTGCCAATGCGACGCTGATTGCCAACACAACACCCATCTGGGTGGGCCTGGCTGCTTACTTTTGGCTGGGTGAGGCAATTGGCCGGCGCTTCCTCATCGGGCTGGTGGGCGCCATGAGCGGTGCCATTATGATCATGGGGGATGACTTCCTGCGGGGAATGGCCCTGCACCAGGGGGATCTGCTGGCATTGGGGGCCGCCTTCTTCTATTCCGCCTACATTCTGGTGACCAAACGGGCACGAGATCATCTGGATACATTGTTCTACATCTGGCTGGCTAACCTGGGTGCTGTGCTGACTCTTATTGTCCTGACCCTGGGGGCGGGGTGGTCCATCTTTGACTACTCTGTCCCGACTTACGCCGCGATGATCGCGCTGGGGCTCGTTTCGCAGGTGATGGGCGTGTCGGCCATTGCCTGGGCCACGGGCCACCTGCCGGCCTCCTTCGTGTCGGTGGGGCTGCTCAGCCAGCCCGTGATGACGGCCATCCTGGCTTTCATCCTCCTGGGCGAAGGCTTCACCGTCTTGCAGGTGGCCGGCGGCACTCTGATCCTGGTGGGTATCTATCTCGCTGCCACGGATCAACGCCGGCAGCCGGCGGTTGCACCCGAAGAGCCGGCCTACACCCCCGTCTCTTCCCGCTCGAGGTTACCTCCCTGATCACAGTGACTGTATCCCATGTGACGTCGTGGCGTCGCTCGCCTTGACTTTCGCCATTCTGTCGACACCACAATACGTTGAGGAGTAAGACATGCCCACGTGCCATATCTCGGAGCCCGTTCGTGCGCACTCCTCAAGATGGCCAAAGTCGAGGTTCGCGCCGGTTTGCATATCCGCTTTTTTGTGCTAAAATACAGTCCGCAACCCCTTCCCTGAATGAGATGCAACCTCTTGACATACATAACCGCAATGATAACCTGGATAAGGGGGCTTATCTGACCTTGTCACCCTCTGTGGCTTTGGGGCTCACGTCCACGCTGATCAGATGTCAGCGTGGCTGTGTTTCATTCGTGTCGTTATCATCAGTTCAAGGAGGAGACCAAATATGACCTGGATCTGGATTGTCCCCATCGCGGGGATCCTCTCAATCCTCTTCGTCGTTTATCTGGCCCGGGACGTCCTCAGTAGAGACACTGGTACGCCCGAAATGACGCGCGTCGGTGGCACTATCCACGAAGGTGCGGTAGCCTTTCTCCGACGTCAATACCAAACCATTGGCCTGCTTGCCATCATCACTGCGGTTATCATCGCGATTCTGATCGGTCTCTTTGAGCGCTACTCAGAGACCAACATCACGGGAATGGCGTTGGGTATCAGGACCGGTATCGCGTTTCTGGTCGGAGCTACGGCTTCTGCTATCTCGGGTATCATCGGTATGTACGTTGCGGTTCAGTCAAACCAGCGTACAGCCAGTGCGGCGCGGGATGGCGTTGGGCCGGCCCTGATCGTCGCGCTACGCGGCGGTGCGGTATCGGGATTTCTGGTCGTGTCCCTGAGCCTGCTGGGCGTTTTTCTTATGTTCCTGCTGTATGGCGGCCTTAGCCACCCGCAGGATGCTCCGTTTCTCATCGTTGGGATGGGTTTCGGTGCCAGCTTCGTGGCTCTATTCGCCCAGTTAGGCGGCGGTATCTACACCAAGGCGGCTGATGTCGGGGCGGACTTGGTGGGCAAGGTGGAGGCCGGCATCCCCGAGGACGACCCGCGCAACGCCGCCGTTGTAGCCGACCTGGTAGGTGACAATGTGGGCGACTGCGCCGGCCGTGGCGCCGATCTTTTCGAATCGACGGTGGCTGAGAACATCGGTGCCATGATCCTGGGTGTGGCTCTGTACCTGCGCACGCAAGATCCGGCCTGGATCTTCTTCCCGCTGGTTGTACGGTCCTTCGGCCTGATCGCCTGTATGGTTGGCATCTTCACAGTCAATTACCGTGAAGGCGAGCAGCCCATGGATGCTCTAAATCGAGGCTACTATGTGTCGATGCTGTTATCCGCCGTGGGGCTGTTCATCAGCACATACTTCCTGTTGGGCCAGGGCTGGTTGTGGTTCTTCGTTGCCGGCCTGATCGGGTTGCTAACCAGCCTGGCTTTCGTGTACATCACCATGTACTACACCGAAGCTCGCTGGCGGCCAGTCAAGACGATTGCAGAAGCATCTCGAACGGGAACGGCCACCAACATCATCTCGGGTATTGCGGTAGCGTTTGAGAACACAGCCGCGCCCGTAATTGTCATCGGCATCGCCCTGATTGCTGCCTTCTGGACTGGCACTCGTCTGGTCGGAATCATACCAGACCTCACAGCACGGGAGGGCGGCGTGTATGGCACCGCCGTGGCAACAATGGGCATGTTGATGACGGCCGCCTATATCCTGGCGATGGACACTTTCGGCCCCATTGTGGACAACGCCGGCGGCATTGTTGAGATGAGCGATGCCCCCCCCGAGGTTCGGGCCGGCACGGATGCTCTAGACGCAGCCGGCAACACCACCAAAGCCTTGACCAAAGGCTACGCCATCGGTTCAGCGGCCCTGGCAGCCTTCCTGCTCTTCTCGGCATATCTGGACAAGGTGGCACTCGTGAGAATCGCCAAAGCACGCGCAGCCGGCATCGCAGGTTCAGAACTTGAAGAAATCGCGCGTGCGTCCCATGTGGTTGACCTGGGCAAGGTCGAAGTCTTCGTCGGGGCTCTGGTCGGCGGCATGCTCATCTTCTTGTTCAGTTCTCTGGCAATTCAGGCAGTTAGCAAAGTGGCTGGAGAGATCATCGAGGAAGTGCGCCGGCAATTCCGCGAAATCCCGGGTATCATGACCGGTGAAGCCCGGCCAGAGTATGCTCGTTGTGTTGACATCACTACGCGTGGTGCTCTGCGGGCTATGGTCTTGCCTGGCAGTGTCGCGGTCGTTGCTCCGATCCTCGTCGGCATCATACTCAGAGCCGAAGCGGAAGCGGCACTGCTCATGATCGGCACGGCGGTCGGCATTCTGCTGGCGACTGTGATGAACAACGGCGGTGCGGCCTGGGATAATGCTAAGAAGTTCATCGAGGCCGGCGGCATGAAGGAGTTTGTCTCTGCGAATCCAGGCGATGACAGCTATGCCGAACTGCATGCTGCTTCGGTCGTTGGCGACACAGTCGGCGATCCGTGGAAGGACACTGCAGGCCCGTCCCTCCACGTTCTCATCAAGTTGCTATCCACGATCACGCTTGTGTTGGCACCACTGTTCATTCGTTAACGAACAGACGCCAATAGAGTGTGCCAGTCTGTGAAATCGGGATCAGAGATTGGTGATGTAAACCGCCCCCCTGGTCACGCCGGGGAGCCCATGTCCAATCTCTGATCTCGACTCTCCAGCTTCACGGTGTCAGGTGTCTTAACCATCAACTCCCTCAGACTTATCAGGTTCTTTCTCGCGCAACTGTTGAGACTGCAATACGTACATATTCAGTGGAAATGGGTAAAGCCGGCGCATTCAGTCAACAGGAGGCCCAAAGCGTGATTTCGACAACGACACCGTATGTTCACGGCAGGGAGATTGTAGAGTACCTGGGTATAGTCACCGGCGAAGCCATTCTGGGTGCCAACATCTTCCGCGACTTCTTCGCCGGCATCACAGACATCATCGGCGGGAGATCGGCAATGTACGAAGAAGAACTGCGATCAGCCCGGGATATTGCTTTGCAAGAGATGGAAAGCATCGCCGCGGAGCGTGGTGCCAATGCGGTAGTCGGCGTTGACATCGATTATGAATACCTACAGGTTGGCAAGGGCGGCGGCATGCTGATGGTAACGTGCAACGGCACCGCCGTGCGCCTGGCATAACCAGACATATGGAGGCACTATCCATTTCTCTTGGATGGGACGGATGATAACAGTACCCATCTGCGAACCCGGGTTGGACTCGCGTGTTCTGCTATCCCGCCCAACAGAGGAGGAAGATCATGAAACGACCTGATGGAGTGACCCTGATTTCTGTCTACTATTGGTTCCTGGCTGCATTTTTCACGCTGGGCGTGTGTGGCGTGCCAATTGGTGTGTTCGGTGATCATCGCAGCGTCATCGGCGCTGTGTTCGCGCTGGTATTTGGACTGTTTTTCACCATAGCCGGCGCTGTGGCTACCGCCGTCGTCGGTTGGGGCCTGTGGAACGTCAAATCATGGGCGCGGATGGCCGCCATTGTGCTGGCCATTCTGCAACTCTTCTTTTTCCCCATTGGGACAGTGATTGGTGCCTTGATCATCTGGTATCTCTGGAAAGATCCAGATGCTCTGGCCGCGTTCGGGCTATCCCCGAGTTAGAGAAGGTGGCTTTTCATGCGACGACCTGACGGGGTTACGCTGATTGCAGTCTGGCATTTTGTCGTCGCCGGCCTCTGCATACTCGGCCTATGCGGTATGGCCGTGCCGCTAGTTGCAGTATGGACAGGCGCGGGAGACGCGCAGGGAGCTTTGGTCGCCACGATAGCACTGTTGTTCGGTGTGGCAGTGATCCTTCTATTCGGCGGCGCATTTGCCATTGTTGGCTGGGGACTCTGGCAGTTGAAAGAATGGGCACGTGTCGGCGCTATTGTACTGGCCATCTTACAACTACCGGGGCTCCCCATTGGCACTGTTGTGGGCGCGCTCACGCTCTGGTACCTGTTGAGTGACCCTGACGCGAAAGCCGCCTTTCAACCCGGCCAGGTGCCGGCTGAATAGACGCCAATCCAATAAGTGGGCAAAAAACAGGTCCGTCGCCTCCGCGACGGACCTGTTTGTGTAATCGAGCTTGCTTGTCAGGCTTACAGGAGCTTCTCACCAATCGCTTTAGCCTGTGTGAAGAGCAGCAGGTAATCTGGCCCGCCGGCCTTCGAATCCGTGCCACTCATATTAAACCCGCCAAAGGGGTGCACACCTACCAGCGCGCCGGTGCACTTCCGGTTGAAGTACAGATTTCCAACGTGGAACTCCTCCTTCGCGCGCTCAATGCGCTCCGGGTCGCGACTGTAGAGCGCGCCCGTCAGGCCGTACTCCGTGCCATTGGCGATGCGCAGAGCGTCGTCGAAATCCTTCGCTTTGATGATCGCAAGCACTGGCCCGAAGATTTCCTCCTGTGCGATAGCTGCATCCGGAGGGACATCCGCGAAGATCGTTGGCTCGATGAACCAGCCATCGCGATCGATGGCATTGCCTCCATACAGAAGCCGGCCTTCCACTTTGCCGATGCCAATGTAGGTCATCACTTTCCTGAACGCATCCTCATTGATCACCGGCCCCATGTAGTTGTTCGGATCATCCGGGTCGCCGACCGTCACGATCTCTCGTGTCTTCTGCACCACCTTCTCCACCAGTTCATCGTACACATCTTCGACAATGATGGCCCGCGAGCCGGCCGAGCATTTCTGACCCTGGTAGCCGAAGGCCGACACCACGATGCCCGTCGCAGCCGCATCCAGGTCGGCTGTCTCGTCAACCACCACCGCGTCCTTGCCACCCATCTCCAGAATGGCCCGCTTCAGCCACATCTGGCCGGGCTGAACTTTGGCCGCCCGTTCGTTGATGCGGATGCCCACCTCCTTGGAGCCGGTGAAGGCAATGAACCGCGTTTTGGGGTGATCCACCAGCGCTTCACCAACGACATTGCCCGGGCCGGTGATGAAGTTAAACACCCCGTCGGGCAAGCCCACCTCGCGCATCACCTGGAAGAACTCCCACGCTACCTTGGCAGATCGGGCCGCCGGCTTCAACACAATGGTGTTGCCAGCCACGAGGGAGGCGCTGCTCATCCCCGTCATGATCGCCATAGGGAAATTCCACGGCGGGATAACAGCACCCACACCCAACGGAATGTAGCGCTGCTCGTCCCGCTCACCAGGCGCGTTCTGAACGTACACTCCTCGATCGAGCCGGATCATCTGCCGGCCATAATATTCCAGCAGGTCAATGGCCTCGGCAGTGTCCGCGTCAGCTTCAATCCAGCTCTTGCCCACCTCGTACACCATCCATGCGCTAAACTCATGCCGGCGCTCGCGGATGAGATCAGCGGCGTCGAACAGATATTGCGCCCGACGCTCAGCCGGCGTGCGCTTCCACGTTTCAAAGGTTTTGTAGGCCATGTCAACCGCAAACTGTGCGAGCCGCGCATCCGCTTTGGCAAACACGCCGATCACCTGATCAGGATGCGCCGGGTTGACAGATGAAAACCTGTCCTCAAGCCAGATTTCCTGGCCCCCAATAACCAGTGGATGCTCTTCGCCAAACCGGGATCGCACTCTGGCGAGGGCTCCTTCGAATGCCTGGCGCTCCCCTGGATCGCTGAAATCCGTCAACGGCGTGTTTCTGAACGGCCCACGTTCGGGAACCACGTCTGCTAACGTCGGGTCCATTCCCACAACTTCACGCTCCAGCGTCTCGATTGTCATCATTCAACCTCCTCGTTGAGTCTTACTCTCCGTCTACAGTCTATGATACTCCATGTTCCCATTCTCATCAAGGTTCTTCCAGATAGACATGCCCTGCCGTCCCATCCACCGTGACGACCTGCCCGTCGCGAATACGTCGTGTGGCATCGCGGACGTTGACCACCGCCGGCACGCCGTACTCACGCGCCACGATGGCCCCATGAGACAGTTGTCCACCCACCTCCAGCACCAGTCCTCCCACCAGGGGAAACATGGGCGTCCAGCCAGGGTCTGTGGCCCGGGTGACCAGGATGTCACCCCTCTGCAACCGAACCGCGTCTTGAGGATCGTGGATGATGCGTGCGGTGCCTTGCACGCGACCGCCACTGGCCGGAATGCCCTCAAGGATGACGCCCGCCGGCCCGTATCGCACCGGCGGAGACCCAGATGGGGATGTCGGCAATGACACAGGCCGGCCATCAGGGCCAATCACCTCAGGCGCTTCGACGGTGAACCAGTACTCATACGCCTTACGCCGTCCCGCCACCAGGGCGATCAAGTCCATCCCCGCCGCAGCGGGCGAGCCGGCCCTCATGAGCTTCTCCACGTCTGGAACGGTCAAGAAGAACACATCGTCGGGCTTCTGAAGCCAACCACGGCTCGTCCAACGCCGGCCAAGCTCACGGTAGATCCGCACGATGGGGTACGCAATCTTCATCATGTAGTGCCGGCCATTGTCCCGCAGACGCACAGCATGCTGCGCGCGACTGAGCACGCGCCGGAAAATCGCCCGTCGAAGAGGGTCCAGACGCTCTTCTACCCAGGCAACAGCCTCCTCCCGGCGCCGGCGCTGTCGCTGCTCAGCCTCAATCGGGTTAACGCCATCACTTGTCCGCAGGTAGCCGGCCACCAGCTCAATCACCTGCTCAGGCGCTTCGGCCCAGCGTGGAAACAGCCACTCCGCCTCATTCGGGCAGCGATGTCCATGCTGTTCCAGGAACGTATCCAGCATCCGCATCACCGGCTCAGCCTCCGGGATTTGTCGAAGCTGAGTCAGTGCCGTCGCGGGAGCATTGTTCAGCACGAGGTCCACAAGCCCGAGTTCGCGAATTTTCTGCGCCATCTGCCAGAGGGTGGCCCCCATCTCGGCGGCATACACACCTGAAAGACCCGTGACCAGATCGTGGGCTAACTCTCCACGATTACACCACCGCGCTAATAACTGCTCCAGCAGACTGAATATGCCCATGGCGGAGCCGCTTACGGCCGTATGCAGGTTGATCACTCGAGTCGTACGCTCAACCCAGACCCACCTTAATTCATCCCACAGCTCCACATCCTCGCTCCGTTCCAGGTCTCGCTGCAGAAAATCGGCGACCCACCGGTCAATGGCTGGAAACAGAGCCTCCAGTTCTCGATCAATGCCAAGCCGGCCCATCACCATCCGCAGGAACAACGGAAGCCGACGTAGAAATCGAAGCGGGCGAAACTGCCCCGGATGCCGGTAGGCCGGACTGCTGCGACTGCCAAATGCGGCATCGATAAAGGATCCGGGCAACCCGAACTCGTGAGAGATGATGTACGCCAGCGCACCTTCGTTGTAGTAGACCCGACCGTAGAAGCGCCTGGCCCACTGGATCTTATCCAGGTATGGGGCGCGCAGACCACGCAGGAAATAGCGACTGCCTTCGTTCATGGAGAGTGCGACCCCGGACCACAGCAGGGGGCTTACAGGGTTCGGCCAGGCTTCTCCGACATTGACCCGAGTCCAGAGGTCAAACGGCTGAGTTGGTTTCTCTTCCAGGACCGGCCAGTCGTCATCGCCGGGAACGGACAACGGCCGGCCGACAGCCGGCTTCAGTCCCGTCACAGGCCGTGCCTGGAGGATGTAAACGTGATCGCCCGTGAGGAGCCACTCGATGTCCTGCGGCCTGCCGAAGTGGGCCTCGATGGCACGCCCTAAACGCGCCAACTCCCGCGCGTGTGCCTCGGTGAGAGCCGGCTGCCGTCGCCGCCCGGCATCGACCGGAACCTCGACCGTTCCTTCGTCCGCCGGCACTGTCATCACAGCCTTGTCAGCCACTTCCACGTGCTTCACCCGTCCGGTCACCTTGTCGAGGACGAGGAGGTCTGGCGTGACCAACCCGCCAACCACAGCTTCTCCCAGTCCCCAGGCGGCGTTAATGACCAGTTCATCGGGATCGCCACTCACCGGATTGATGGTGAAGAGGATGCCGGCAACGTTGGCCGGCACCATCTGCTGCACGACAACGGCCAGGCTGACACCTGACGAGTCGATTCCCTGGCGTGCGCGATAGGACATAGCCCGAGGAGTCCACAGGCTGGACCAGCAACGTTTCACGGTGTCCAGGAGCACTTCCTCGCCACATACGTTCAGATACGTGTCCTGCTGGCCGGCGAAACTGGCCTCGGGCAAATCCTCGGCTGTGGCAGAAGAGCGAACAGCAGCGGATGGCCTGCGGCGTAGCGGATTAGCGGATGGACGGTCAGCGGATGGGGAGCGGATGAACGGATGGCGGTCGGCGGTCGGCGGTCGGACGCCAGTTCCCGGTAGGCTTCCAGGATGGCCTCGGTGATCGCCTCCGGGATGGTGGCCTTCTCGAAGAGTTGGCGGATGGCCTGGGAGGCGCGTTCCAGGGCCGCCGGGTCGTCGGCGGGGGCCTGGCGGCTGAGCTCGAGGATGCGCGGCCCCAGGTTGTTGGCCTCGATAAATGCGCGATAGGCGTGCGTGGTGATGATGAATCCCGGGGGTACAGGGAAGCCGGCGCGAATCAGGCTGGCCAGGTTGGCCCCTTTACCGCCGGCCACCTCCAATGTCGCTGCGGGGGAATCCAGTGGAAGAACGAAGTCCGTCACTCCCGACCTTGTCTCAACCTTCAGGTTACTCGCGGGCGAAGAAGCGCCGCCACTTCTCCGGAAGGCGAACAACCTGCCCTTCGCGATCCACGCACACGTGCCGGGTGAAGCCAGTTACCAGCACTTGGCCACTCTCGGTATCCACCACTTCGTAGGAAATCTTGACCGCGCGGCTCTGGACTTCGTCGGTCCACGTCCGTACCGTCACTTGGTGGCCATATGATGTCGCTTTCACATATCGCGCATAGACCTCGCTAACCGGCAGGAACAACCCTTCCGCTTCAAACTTGGCATAGTCGCTTCCCATGGCTCGCATCCACGCAGAGCGGCCTTCCTCGAACCAGACGATGTACGCGGCATGATGAACAAGTCCCATCCGGTCGGTCTCGGCATAACGCACATAGAAAGTGGTTTCCACAACTTGTCGCTCTGTCACAGTGATGTCCTCTACGAGTCTTCTGACCTTGATGTTTGGATTGGAAGGGGGCTCCGAGGAAGGTAAATCAACCATCAGTTAATGATTATACTCGAACGCACGGCTTTTGCCTAACGACGAAGGCCCCCGCCGGCATCAAGGGGCGGGGGCCTCGACCTGTTTCACAAAAGGCTGATTGTGCTCAGTGTCCGTTGGCGACTACCGAGACCTCCTGTCCGGTCCGCGAGGGTAGACCACAGAACTCGTGGTAGTCGATCAGCTCTGTCACGGTGGGATGGTCGCCACAGACCGGGCAGCCGGGGTTGCGTGGCACCCGCACAACCCGGAAGTCCGTTTCCAGAGCGTCGAATAGCAACAGCCGGCCAATCATGGGCTCGCCAACGCCCAGAATCAGCTTGATAGCCTCCAGCGCTTGCAAAGTGCCCAGAACCCCCGGCAACACCCCCAGTACGCCGGCCTCGGCACAGCTCGGCACCTCACCCGGCGGCGGTGGATCAGGGAACAGGCAGCGATAGCATGGCCCCCCTCGCCGGGGATCGAAGACCGTCAGTTGGCCTTCGAACTGGAAGATACTGGCATCCACCAGGGGAATGCCACGCAGAACACAGGCATCGTTGATGAGGTAGCGAG
>CAYYSH010000045.1:0-13445 GCA_964474265.1 uncultured Anaerolineales bacterium | reverse complement strand
CCCACAATACCGACGCCCTGAGCGCCCACGATATCGGCATCGTAGCTGTCACCTACGTGCAGCGTTCGCTCGGGATCAGCGCCGATGAGGGAGAGAGCGGTGTGGAAAATCTGCGGGTGTGGTTTGGCCCGCCCAACACGGGCGGACGTGATGATGGCGTCAAAATAGGGGGTCAAGTTGAGGTGCTGGCACAGCGTCGGCAGGTGCCAGTCCCAGTTGGACACAATGGCCAGCCGGTAGCCGCGCTTGCGCAGGGCCGGCAGTGTGTCGTGAACTTCGGGGAATAAGCGGTAGTTTGCTGGATCGCGAAAGGCTGCCACCACGTGCTCGAAGATTTGGTGGCGGTTATCGGTAATGCCCAGCCGATCCATGATCTCGCGCTCAATCTCCCATTGCCGGCGCAGATCGCCGGCCTCACTGACCTCCCATGTAGCCGTGGCATCCTCAGCGATCACAGCCCGCCAGACGGATTCGAGCACCTCGTGCAGCACATCCCGGTCAATCCTGATGCCAAGCTCCTGATAGGCCCTGTGATAAACGTCGGTCCAGGATGGATACGGGAAGGCCAGCGTGTAACCCATGTCGAAAAAAATCGTATTGAAAGACATACCCAAACTTATCTCGCAACGTTGAATTAGCTGATAAGTGGATGAACACAGTGTTTGATCAGCAAGGAGGATTCCAAATGGAGCAGTCCTCAGATTGGCAACCTACCGCTGTAAAAGCGGTCTTCGATCTTGAAGGTCGGATTCGTCCCCAGACCTTCCTATGGGGCGGGCAGCAGTGGCCCGTCACCGATGTGGGCCGGCAATGGACCGACAAAGAAGGCTTGCATCATGTCTTGGTGATGATATCCGGCCCGCGTACTTTCGAACTGCGCTTCGACCCCACATCTCTGCACTGGGAGGCGAAGCGAATCTCTGGAGCCACAGCCGTCTGACCCGTGCCGGTCCCCACGCGTAGGTCGGGCCTTGCTACCCGACCTACGCACTTTGCTTCTTCGCAATCCGACCCTGGAACCGTGCAAGGTCGATAATCGCCCGCTTATGCGTGCCTTCGCCGACCTGCTCGTTCTCGTCTTCGGCTGTCACGCGAAAGGTCAGGATGCGCCCGTCGATGTCAGTCAGTTCAGCGCGTGCCACTACCTCCATGCCCACGGGCGTTGGAGCCAGGTGTTTGACATCCAGGTGAATGCCGACAGTCTGCTGCCCCTCGGGTAGCAGAGGATCGACGGCCGCGATGGCTGCCTCCTCCATCAGCGCCACCATGATCGGCGTAGCCAACACAGAGACGTTTCCGCTGCCAAGGTGGCGCGCCGTGTGCCGATCCTCGACTACGCGCCGAACTTCGCCAACAAGCCCAACCTTCAGTTCTGCCATATACTTCTCCTCCATGTAGACACGAAAGGAGCCGAGGCGCTTACCTCGGCTCCAGGGTTCAGATTGCAAAACATCAGCCGGCTGGCACAGGCTCCAGGATCGCGTCCAATTCCTCAGCGGACATAGTTTCGACTGCCATGAGTCGTTGAGCAATGCGACGCAGAGCATGCTCGTGCTCCATTAACAGGTTACGCGCCCGCTCGTACGCTTCGGTCACAATACGCTTCACCTCAGCGTCGATGACCTGTGCCATCGCCTCGCTGTAGTTTCGCTGCTCGCCGATTTCCTTGCCTAAAAAGACCAGTTCGTCCCGCTCTCCAAACTGAAGTGGTCCGAGTGCCTCACTCATGCCGTACTGCGTGACCATAGAGCGCGCCAGCTTGGTGGCACGTTCCAGGTCGCTGACTGCGTTATCAGTGATGTCGCCGAAGACGAGTTCTTCGGCCACGCGACCACCCAGGATCGCCGCAATTTCGTCCTTGAATTTGGCGGTGTTGTACAGATACTGGTCACGCTCGGGGAGGCGCATGGTGTATCCCAGGCTAGATCCTCGCGTCACGATGGAGATTTTGTGCACCGGGTCACAATTGGGCAGCAACTTGCGAACCAGGGCGTGGCCGGCCTCGTAGTAGGCGATGATCTCCCGCTCTTCGTCGCTGATCAGCCGGCTCTTCCTCTCCGGCCCCGCGATCACCTTCTCGATCGCCTCCTGCATGTCCGCCATCGTGATGCTCTTCCCATTCCGCCGCGCCGCCAGAATCGCCGCCTCGTTCACCAGGTTCTCAATGTCCGCCCCGCTGAACCCCGGCGTCTGCTTCGCCACCACGTCCAGGTCCACATCCCGCGCCAACGGCTTCCCCCGCACATGAATGTCCAGAATCTTCCGCCGCCCCTTCATGTCCGGCCGGTCGATCACCACCCGCCGGTCGAACCGCCCCGGCCTCAGCAACGCCGGGTCCAGGATGTCCGGCCGGTTCGTCGCCGCCATGATGATCACGTTCGTGTCCGTGTCAAACCCGTCCATCTCCACCAAGATCTGGTTCAGCGTCTGCTCCCGCTCGTCGTGGGATCCGCCCAGGCCGGCCCCTCGATGCCGGCCCACCGCGTCGATCTCGTCGATGAACACGATGCACGGCGAGTGCTTCTTCGCCTGGTCGAACAGATCCCGCACCCGGCTGGCTCCCACCCCCACGAACATCTCCACGAACTCTGATCCCGAGATGGAGAAGAAGGGCACCCCGGCCTCGCCGGCCACCGCCCGCGCCATGAGGGTCTTGCCGCAGCCTGGCGGTCCCACCATGAGGACCCCCTTGGGGATGCGCGCCCCCAGGGCGATGAACTTCTCCGGCTCGCGCAGGAAATCCACCACTTCGGCCAGTTCCTGCTTCGCCTCCTCCACGCCGGCCACGTCATCGAAGGTCACCGTTGGCTTGTCGCCGGTAAACAGGCGGGCTTTGCTCCGTCCAAAAGACAGAGCCTGGTTACCCCCCGTTTGCGCCTGGCGCATCATGAAGAGGATAAGCCCGCCGAAGAAAAGCAACGGCAAAACTCCGGTCGCCAGTGTCATCAAGTTCCCCCATCGACTGGGGCTCTCGATGATGACGTCCACATTTTGCTCATTTAGGACATCTTGGGATACCCCCAGGTCTTCCAAGATGTTGAAAACACTGACGTCGCGCTCTTTGTGAGCAACCAGCTCTGTCTTGGAGTCGCGACGCTCAATATGCAACTCGTTTCCACGTACACGGATGGTCGCAATCTTGCCGGCCCTGATATCTTTGACCAGATCGGTCAGTTCAATGGCTTCTGTGTTGGTGGATGGCATGAAATTGACAAGAAGGGCTCCAACGGCAACAAGAACCAGCACCCATACGACACCGTTACGGAACCATCCTGAACTACGCATTTTTGTTACACTGCCTCCAAAAGCAGCTCCGCATCCGAAGGCGGCAAGCCTGTTACATCGCTTCTCCGCTAAGCTCCAGTAGCATTCCAGGCACACTCGCCATCAGTCACAGAGCTACTCTTCTAAAATAGGGGCTCTTTTACAAGTCGATCTATCTGGTCGCTAAGCAGGCACAATTATACACGATGTGTTGACAAAAGGGAAGTACGAACGCGGGGATCGCTGCTGCGTCGACTTTTTCAGGAAGAGAGTGATTGGGGACCGACCAGTATTCGGCTATAGTCTCAACCAGATACGCCGGCCTGGCTGCAGACTCACCTGGCCTCTACCTCGCGATTTCTATTTCCGCGATGACGAGGCTGTTGAGCGTCTCCTTCGCATTGCCGGCATCCACCACGGGCAATCGCTGCTCGAGGGCCGGCTGGCCGAATGGGTACATACCCACGCGAATCTGGTAGGTGCCGGCCGGCGCATCTTCCGGGATCGTCAGCCGATATGTATCCGACACGATCTGGTCCGGCGTCCACGCTGTGGTGGGTAAACCACCATTCAGAGGTTCGGTGTCGCGTTGGGTCAGGATTGGTCCATCGGGCGGTGTAACGTGCACGAACACCACATAGTTCTGACCGACAGGTTGGCGCGCACGCCAGCGCAGGGTGAGAGGCAATGTGTTCCCGGGCCTGAACGTGCGCTGTGGAAGCTCCGCCTCCACCAGGTCAATCAGGTTGCCCAGGTTGGCGTCCAGCGGGATGGTAGGACCGGTGCTGACGAGGATGGTGACGCGACTCCCGCGTGAAATGCGTACGCCACCAGGTGGATTCTGGGAGATGACCTTGCCGGGTGGTACGTCACCGCCCCAGCCTTCCTCACGTTCCACCTCGAAGCCGGCCTCACGCAAGGTCCGTTCGGCCTCTTCCGCCGACAGTCCGGTCACTTCTGGCAAATCGACCGCCGATGGCCCGCTGCTGATGATGAGACCCACTGTCGTGTTCGGGTCCACGCGGGCTCCCGGGGCCGGGTTCGACTGGACGACGTGCGAAACAGGGATTTCCTCATCCTGGCGGCTGCCCAAAACGCTCACCGCCAGGCCGGCCGCTCGCAACTGATCTTCGGCATCCGCCTGAGGTAGACCTATCACGTCTGGTACCTCGATGAGCCTGGCCTCGGGGAGAGCAGTGGCCGGCACAGAACGGACTGGTGGCGATGGGAGGACATAGGCTCGGTACACGGCACGCCAGAGGGGAATCAGACCCAGGACAGCCACAAGGGCTAAGATTCCCAGCAGAACACCGGCTGTGTCGAAACCGAGTTCGGCAGGCTCAGGGGCTGTCGGTCGGGCCGGCGGCCGAGGGATTGCCGGCTGAGCAGCCGTCGCCTGCTCACCCCAGGCCTGAACGGCGCGCAAGGCATCTGCCAATGCGCCGGCATCTTTGTAGCGCTGGGCCGGGTCTTTTGCCATGGCGCGCTTCACTACAGCCGCTACCGTGGCCGGGATGCGTGGATTCAATTGCTGAATGGGCGGCGGCTCTTCTTGCAGATGTTTGAGAGCCACGCCGACGGAGCTATCCGCGTCGAAGGGGGGGCGGCCAGTGAGCATCTCATACAATACCACACCCAGGGCGTACACGTCGGACGCGGGGGTGGTGGGCTTGCCGGCGGCCTGCTCGGGGGCCAGGTAGTGGGCCGTGCCCAAAACAACCCCCGTCTCCGTAGCCGAGGCAGCCGACATTGCGCGCGCAATGCCGAAGTCGGTGACTTTTACTCGCCCATCGGCAGTCACCAGGACGTTTTGAGGCTTGATGTCGCGGTGGATGATGCCGGCGTGATGGGCGTGCGCAACGGCTGTAGCCACTTGTACGCCCAAATCCAGGGCGCGGCTCACAGACAGCACCCCCTCATCCCGGATCAGGTCTTTCAGGCTCCGGCCGTCAACGTACTCCATGACGATATAGTGGCGGTCGCCGGCCTGCCCGATATCGAACACGTTGACAATGTTTGGGTGGATCAGATTGGCGGCTGCCTGAGCTTCCCGTCGAAACCGGGCTACGAAATCGGGGTCGTTACTGTACTGAGGGCGCAAGATTTTGAGGGCCACGATGCGCCCAAGTACCATGTCTTGGGCGCGCCAGACCTCCGCCATGCCGCCATCGCCCACTTTGTCAAGCAAGCGATATCGCCCATCAATAATGAAGCTTTGGTCTTCAGAACTCAAAGTACCACTCCGCGAATCAGTCGGCTACTTTTCATCACAACTCTGACGACGTCGCGACATGCTGTCAGGTTCCGCTTGCTCAATTCTAGTCGAAGGCTGCGAATTCTCAAAGCAGGGTCGGAAATAGCCGGCTTGCCAGACCCCCTCGATGCAGTATAATTGGGCGGGTTCAACGCTAGCGAGGGGCATAATGAAAGCACATTTGATTTACAACCCGGAGGCCGGCCAGCTCAATGGAGGCCGGCGCGTGTTAGAGGTCGTGGAGTTTCTGCGCGAACAAGGGTGGACGCTGGTCGTGCGTGAAACGAAGGGCGCGACCGATGTTGCCACCTATGCTGGCCAGGCCGTCGCTGATGGGGCAGACGCAGTGCTGGTGGTCGGTGGGGATGGCACAGTAAACGGCGCCGTGAATGGTCTGGCCGGCAGCAAAGTGGCATTGGGGGTCTTGCCCATGGGCACCGGCAACGTCTGGGCGGCTGAATTGGGCCTGATCCCGACGCCGACACCGCTCCACCGACCAGATCCGCTGGCAGCCGCGCGGCTGCTCAGTCAGAAGCAGCAACGGTGGATCGACCTGGGGCGTATCCACGCAGCGACGGAAGATGGGGCAGTCAAGTCGCGGTACTTTGTGCTATGGGCCGGTGTCGGGTTTGATGCGGCTGTAGCTCGTGTTGTCGAGACAGCGTACCGCGAAACGAAACGGCGATTCGGCGCGTTGTCCTTTCTGCTAGCCGGCGTTGAGACGGCACTCAACTATCTGGGCACGCGAGCCACTATTCAACTGAATGGACAGACTCTCGAGGAGCGGGTGGTTCTGATTGTAGTATCGAATGCACAACTCTATGCCGGCACGGTGCGACTGACGCCCAGCGCCCGGCTGAATGATGGCCAGTTGAACGCCTGTATCTTCAAGGGGCACGGTTTGCCGGCCATGCTACGCCACGTAATCAGCGTTTTGGTCCACCGCCACGGTCATGATCCCCAGGTCGCGACGTTCGAGGTTCGCCACATGAGCGTGGAAACGGCCGAGCCACTGCCAGTTCAGGTAGACGGAGAACCCATCGGGACTACGCCGGTCTCTCTGGAAGTCGTGCCACGAGCACTGAAGATTCTGGTGCCACCAGACGTGCCAGAGAGTCTTTTCGCCTGATCTGCAGACTACGAGGAGGAGGTTGCTTTGAAGTACCTTTATCTGTTACTAGTGTTCGTCCCCTTAGCAATTGCCGCAGAGTTCCTGCACTGGAATGAGACGGTCATTTTCGCCACGTCTGCACTGGGCATGATTCCTTTGGCCGCCATTTTAGGTGACGCGACGGAGGAGCTGGCAGTGTATGCCGGCCCGCGGGCCGGCGGGCTCATTAATGCGACGCTAGGCAATGCGGCTGAGCTGATCATCACGATCTTTGCTCTCCGCGAGGGGCTGCTGGAACTGGTGAAAGCCTCGATAACCGGGTCCATACTCGGGAACATCCTGCTTATTCTGGGCCTGAGCCTGTTCCTGGGTGGGCTGCGCAATGGGATTCAAACTTTCGGCCAGCGACAGGCCGGCATCAGCGCCACAATGATGACCCTTTCAGTGATTGCATTGGGCATTCCGACGCTCTTCGGCGCGTCCATTGGTCAGAGGAATTCTGGACCAGTGGAACAACTCAGCATCAGTGTCGCCTTCATCATGATTGTGCTGTACATCCTCTCCCTGCTCTTTTCATTCATTTCAGATCGCGAAGCGGTTGGGCCGGCAACCCCGCACGCGCATCACGAAGCCAGGTGGTCTCTGCCGGCCGCTGTGGCACTCCTGCTGGGTGCGACGGTCTTCATTGCGTGGCTAAGCGAGATCCTGGTGGGTGCCGTGGAGCCCGTAGTTGAAGCCGTAGGCGTCACGGAGTTCTTTCTCGGCATTATCATTGTGCCACTGGTGGGGAACGTGGCCGAGCACATAGTTGGCGTTCAGACAGCGGTAAAGAATCGGATGGATCTGAGCCTGGCAATCTCTCTCGGATCAAGCATGCAAATTGCGCTATTTGTCGCGCCATTGCTAGTCTTCCTCAGCCCTCTCCTGGGCCATCCGATGGATTTGATATTCAATACTTTCGAATTGGTCTCATTGGGCTTTGCGGTTCTTATTGCCGCTCTAATCGCCCTGGATGGGGAATCGAACTGGCTTGAAGGCGCTCAACTGCTGGCAGTGTACGCCATCATCGCCCTGGCATTCTTCTTCCTGCCCGTGTGAGGTTCGTCGAAGCACAGGCAGATATTCCAGGCAAGCATCTCAGCAACCTTGCCCGCACCCGCTAAGGCAGTATCTGTGTGTTGCCCGGGTAAGGCAGGCGACTGGACTAGCATGATTCATAATTATGTGCTACAATTAGATACGGTTGTTTGTCAAATAAACCAGAGGGAGGGAATACGCCGTTATGCGTGAAGCAATTGGAAGACAAATGCAGAGTACACGGCGCGAGATCCTGATGACGCTGAAAAAACGCGGCGGCATGACGGCCGATGAACTCAGTGAAGTGCTAGGGATCACCGCCATGGGAGTCCGCCGGCATCTGATGACGCTGGAACGAGATGGGCTGGTGGAATATAAGCCGGTACAGCGAGGGGTTGGCCGGCCTAGCTATGTATACTCGCTCACTGAGCTCGCCGACGATTTGTTCCCCAAGAGTTATGACCAGTTTGCAAACGAGCTTCTGAACATCCTCAGGGTAACCGACGGTGAGGAGAAAATCGAAGAGTTGTTTGCCAAAAGGATGGAGCGCCTTCAAGCCTCAATCGAACCCCACTTGGCCAACAAGGACCTGCCTGAGCAAGTCGCCGAGTTGGCACGCATTCAGAACGAAAAAGGGTATCTTGCTGAATGGGAGCAGGTAGATGATGGCACTTTTGTGTTCGTGGAACACAACTGTGCTATCGCCAAGATTGCTAACTCATGCAATTTTGCCTGCGACTACGAGCTCCAGCTTCTCAACAATCTGTTGGATGCCGACGAGGTGGTGCGTGAAGACCACATGGCCAGTGGTGACATCAGTTGCAGGTATCGCATCGTGCGAAAGTCACGCGCTGCAACCTCATAGTTTCATATCGATTCGTCAGTAATTGTCAGCACTTTTCAGGTCATACAGCGCTCTCTCGGGACTGCTCTCCCTGGCGCTTTCCGCTGTGCTGCGTGTCAGGTTCAGGGGGACTTTCTTCTTTAGGAAGTTCTGCTTGTTCCTCCGTCGTCATCAGGCTCTGGCCATGGAACGTTCCTCCCTCCTCGATGAGAAGCGAGCCGACCTGTACATCGCCCAGAACCTGCCCTGTAGATAGGATTTCCAGCCGGCCAACAGCCCTCACGTTGCCTTCAATGGAGCCGGCGACGGTGATGTTGAAGGCAGCCACATCAGCGACGACGTGAGCGCTCTCTCCGATGATGACATTTCCCTGACTCTCGATAGTTCCCTCGAAAAACCCATCAATTCGAATACCCCCCTCGGCCTTAAGTGTTCCTCGGAACTCACCTGAAGGGCCAAGTACATTCTCAATCTTTTCGATTGCCGGACGTAATTCACCACTCCGAAAGAAAGCCATTGTGCCTCCCAGTTAAAATTGGCGGAGCAGGATTGCTCCGCCAATTTGTATGAAGCTCGGGGACCAGACAACAGTGCGAGATGCGGCTTCGATGCAAGACCGACCGGAATTGAAGCTTCGACAACTTGTCGGCCAGGATGCGGCGTCAACGTCAGCCAGCTAGGACGGGGTCACCGAGCCTGATACACAAGCGTAACTGTGTATGTTGAACTTACCGAATTATATCATTGTGTTATCCATCATTTGCGGTTGCGTACCGCCATGGGTCGATGGGGACCCCGTTCAATCGTATCTCGTAGTGCACATGGGGGCCTGTGGAGTTACCAGAACTTCCAGACAGGCCGATAGTCTGTCCTTTCTTCACCCTGTCACCCACGTCAACAAGATAGCGCGACAGGTGACCATACAAGGTGCTGTATCCCTCCTCGTGCTGGACCTCGACAGTCCAGCCGTAGCCGCTTTCCCAGCCGGCGGCTATTACAACCCCGTCTGCCGTCGCATGCACCGGGGTCTTGTACCAGACCGCGATGTCAATGCCGGTATGGAAATCCCGCCGGCCCCGGAACATCCGATAGCCAAATGTTGAAGAGATACGGCCACCCACAGGCCAACCCTTGGGGGCAGCATCCCACAAGGCCAATTGCCGCTCCAGCGCCTCTGGTGACGTTCGCTTATCGGGATCGACCAGCGAAATCCGGTTGCTGACTTGTTCCTGGAGATGCTGTAGTTCGCTGTACCAAGTTGGCAGCGTGTCATACATCTCCTGAAGCTGTTGTGCGGTCGGGTTCGTTTCCGCTTTCAGCACCTCGTCGAGGGCCAATTGCACGTGGGGAGTGTCGCTGTCGATAGGGCTTATCTGCAGCCGGCCAGCGCCGATACCGCCCAGAGACGGATCGGCATTGGCCTGTGGAGTTGGCAGTGTACTTTCGTCCAGCCCGACCAGATCACGCATTTCATCGCTCAGCCGGCGAATCTGCTGCAGTTCAGTCTTGAACCGCTCCACCTGATCTGTAAGTTGGGCCTGGAATGAGGTCGCTTGGCGGTAAAGATCGTTGTAGTCACGCTGCACAGCAGCCATCTGGGCGTCGAAGTCCTGCTGCATGGATTCCACTTCATCCTGCTGAACCAGGATCGCCTGCTGCAATACGAGTTGCCGCGCCTCCGCAGCACGCTTTTCTTCCTGCAGGCGCGCAAGCTGCTGCGACAGCGCATGATACCGTATGGCGAAAGCCATCAGCGCGATCAAGACTGTGACAGCGACGGCAAGCAAGCCAGTCAGTGTCCAGGAGGGGAGTTGAACACTTATGGGACGCCGCTGGGCATGAGGAATGATCAGCAGCGTGAGGGGCTCCCTTGGTTTGTTATGCGGCACGAGCGGGAATCTCCTCCTTGCAAGTGGCTCCTTTCGTGCTCATCGGTCGGCCATTATAGCCTAAAGTTGCCAATCCTGTCAACCCTGACATCCCGATTTTCGTCTCAAAAAGCGTGTACCGTATGAATTCCGTAGGCTTATCGTCATGTTCCCGTCAGGAAAGATTGGGAAATATCTGAAGGCTCGGTGCGTCTTAAGAAGTTGTTCACAAAATGAGCTGCTCACATCTCTTGAGTCCCGACTATCAGTCACTAACTTCTCTTGCGTTACACAATGACTCATGCTACTATTGGGCCTCATGAGGAAATTGCTGATTGCCACCAACAACCCCGGAAAACTGGCCGAGTACCGCACGCTGTTTGCCGGCCTCCCCCTTGAATTGACCTCGCCAACAGCCGAAGGGATTGATCTAAACGTCGAGGAAACGGGTAGCAGTTTTGAGGAGAACGCGGTGCTCAAGGCGGTGGCTTACGCCAAAGCCAGTGGGCTGCCGGCCCTGGCCGACGATTCCGGGCTTGAAGTAATGGCCCTGGACGGCGAACCAGGGATTCATAGTTCCCGGTATGCTGGCTCTGGCGCCACCGACGCGGATCGGTATCGAAAACTGCTGAAAAAGCTGGAAGGCGTGCCGTGGGAACGCCGGCAAGCGCGCTTTCGCTGTGTTATTGCAATCGCCACGCCACAGGGCGCTTTGAAAACCGTGGAGGGGCAGGTTACCGGTCGGATCGCGTTTGAGCCTCGGGGTGAACACGGATTTGGCTACGATCCAGTATTTTATCTGCTCAGCTATGGCAAGACGATGGCCGAGCTCCCGGAGGAAGTCAAGAACCAGATCAGCCATCGTGCCGCTGCCGCGCGCAAGGCAATACCCGTGCTGCGCCACATGCTGGATCTAGGAGAATAGTGAATGCAGATGAGGGCAGGCGTTGGCAATCCACAGGTTAGAACGGCCACTTTCCCTGAGCACGCAAGGGCCGTTCCAGGTTCTGGTCGATAAGCATTTGCCGAATCTCACCGCGTGACCGGTGCCGGCCCAATTTGCCCTCGTAGCCTGCCAGCCGCAACAGCACCCGAGCCATGACCGCCGCCGAAGCCTTCAGATCGATCTCCGCGACTTTGTCCAGTGTATCTGCGGCAGTATGCCCGTAGCCTCGCCCGGCCCTCAGATCCCACTTTCTCGCTTGCAGGTTGATGGCCGGCACTCCCGCCAGGAAAAACGGAAAGTTGTCTGCGGCTGTCGCGATGCGGTCGGTAATGGTGAGCGGATGCCCCATGTCCTTGGAAAAACCATCAAGGATCGGAAGCAACTCCACGAACCCGTTTAACGTAAAACCATGCGGACCGGGACCGACGCCTGAGTCCAGATTGACCATCAGTGCCCACTCCCCCGTTTCATTAGCGTGCATTCGCACATATTCCGTGGAGCCCAGAACGCCCAGCTCCTCCGCAGCGAAGGCAATAAACCGGATTGTCCGAGGGAGCTTGCCGGCCAGCGGGGCGAAAAGGCGAGCAAGTTCCATCAGCAGAGCTGTGCCGGCGCCGTCGTCCATGGCCCCCTGGCTGATATCATGGCCGTCATAGTGAGCTCCAACGATAATAATTTCATCGCCGGGATCGCCGGCTACTTCCCCAACAACATGGTGCGCTTCTGCCCTGGCTGACCTGTTGCGGACGTGTAGTTCGATGGTCACACCCTCGCGAGCGCACCAGCGCTGCAGGTTGAATCCTTCTTCGTAGGAGAGGCCGACGCCGGGAATCTCTCCCAATTTCCCAGAGCGCAAGGAACCCGTGGGAGCGAGCAAACCGGGCAGATGGTTCATAAAAATGAAGCCGGCTGCACCGTACGCCACGGCACGACCATACTTTTCGCGGCGGTGAACCCATGGTCCGCCTTCCGGGTTGCCACTCGTTGTCAGCACGATTCTGCCGGGGATTTCATTCCTGACAGCCCTGAAATCTGTCTCCGTGCCGATGCCGACGTCGATTACCTCGCCAACCAGCCCATCGGGCGGAGTCGACGGCGAGTAAACGAGCGAGATAGCATTAAGCTCGCGCTCCACCGGGCGAATGACGCGCAGTCTACACTCACCGCGCTGCCAGCCCATGTACTCGAAAGCCTCTAGACGAACATTTTGCAGACCAAATTCTGCAAAGCGTTCCTCGATGAAATCGCGTGCCTGCCGCTCACTGGGCGTCCCGCCAAAGCGAGGGCCAAAATCGCACAAGGTCTCTAGATTTGCATAGATGTGCCTGGACATCCAGGCTTCGCCAATGAGGGTTCTCTCAATCTCGGTAAAAGGCTTTCCCACTGCAAGGCCTCCTTCGGGACGTGGAAACAGAAAACAGCGCGGAGAGTAATCCTCCGCGCTGCAAATCTCCACCAGCGTGAACTCACCCGGGACCTGGCTTATGCCATCAGAGCCTCAAACTCCGCGGCATCGACGGTCTCGACTTCCATCAACCGATTAGCGAGCTTCGTCAGCTTGTCCCGGTTGTCGATGAGTACTCTCTTGGCTCGCTCGTACGCTCGGGTCACGATGCGCTTAACCTCAAGGTCGATCTCCTGTGCCACAGCCTCGCTGTAGTTCCGCTGCTCACCGATCTCTCGGCCGAGGAAGACAAGTTCTTCTTTTTCCCCAAATTGCAGCGGCCCGAGCTTCTCACTCATACCATATTGGGTGACCATCGATCGCGCCATTTTGGTGACCCGTTCCAGATCGTTGCTGGCCCCTGTGGTCACGTCACCGAACACGATCTCTTCGGCAGCCCGGCCACCCAACAGGCCGGCCAGATCATCCTCGAACTTGGCCTTATGACGCAGGTAGCGGTCCTCCTGGGGTAGCGGCATCGTGTAGCCCAGCGCCATGCCACGTGACACGATGCTTACTTTGTGCACCGGGTCGCAGTTGCTCAGGTTGTGCATCACAACGGCGTGGCCGGCCTCGTGATACGCGATGATCTCCCGCTCTTCGTCGCTGATCAGCCGGCTCTTCCTCTCCGGCCCCG
>CAYYSH010000044.1:6780-13489 GCA_964474265.1 uncultured Anaerolineales bacterium | reverse complement strand
GTCTCGATGTCCTCGGCCACCTCATCCAGGTCGCCCTTCTCCGCGTCCTCGATCAACTCCTGCACGAAGGACTTATCGGCGTCGCTCATCGCCAGGTCAAGAGCCTCGTGCAGCTCCTCCAGCGTCTTGTCCGCATCGCCGGCCTTCGCCGCGTCCATCGCCTTGTCCAGCAGGTCGTCGAAGGTGGGTGCCGCCGCAGCACCCAGATACGTCTCGATGTCCTCGGCCACCTCATCCAGGTCGCCCTTCTCCGCGTCCTCGATCAGTTCCTGCACAAAGGATTTGTCGGCGTCGTTCTCAGCCACCTGAAGCGCATTGTTGAGCGCCTCGGTCACCTTGTCAGCATCCTGTGCCTTGGCGGCATCCATGGCCTGATCCAGATACTCGTCGAAGCTCAAGGTTGGAGCTGCCGGTGCCGCCGGCACCGGGGTATCTGTGGGGGCCGCAGTGGGTGGCGGCATGGGCGTGTTGGTTGGCACAGGTGTAGGCGTTTTCTTGCCACCGCATGCGGTCAGCAGGATGAGAATGGACAGCACGCCGAGCACAATCCACACAGTCCTATGTTTGATCATTACCTCCTCCTCATGAAGTCTCTCAGATCACCGGGGTAGGCGAAACCCGGCGGCTCAATCCCACGGGTCTACCGGATCGATTGAGTGAGCTTGAATTTTACCAATCCTACGTCTCACGGTGTTCTCGCTGCTACCTCGGCATTGGGATACGTCGCTTCAGCGCAGGAGTAGCAATACCACCCCCTTTCTCCGCATGTCATGGGCGAAAGTCTCCTGACCGGGCTCGTCGTGCCTCGGTCGAGAGAGCTTCGGCAATCCAAGTGACATCGTCAGACCACTTGCGTATCTTCTCAACAACCTGGGGTGGGGACAGGCCTAGCGACTGTCCAGGAGGGCGACCGCAAGGGTTCGGCCCTACATTGTTGAGAAGACACCTACTTACCCAGTAGGACCGTCAAGCGCTCCTCGATTCCCTCGGCCCAGTTGTCCTCCTCCAGGTGTTCAACCATGTGTTTCAGGGTTACCTGAACGCCGGGTGACGCGCTGGCGGCTGCTTCCTGGGCTTTCTTCAGGTGTGTTTCCACCCCAGCTTTGTCGCCGGCCTGCAGCGCATCCCAGGCTTTCTCCAGGTGATCCACAACAGGCTGAGGGAGCTGAATCCCGGTGTCTTTCAGGGTGAGGGCGTTCAGGGCCTGAGCCAGGGCGTCCAACTCTTCGTCGCTGATAGCATTCTTGTCAAAGGGGGGCATGCCCTCGTCAGGCGCACCTGAGCGAACCATCTCCTTAACGTGGTCCACCGGAACGCCGGCCAGGATCGGTCCAACAAGCCCCTGGGCCTTGTCGCCGTGGCAGCCCGCACAGCCTTTCTCGGTGTACACAGCCGGGATGGCGGCTGTTCCGCCCGAAGCGGCGGCCGGGGCCGGCGTGGCCGTTGGCTTTTCGGCTGGGGTGGCCTGGCCGGACGGTGTAGCTCCGGCACTGGCGATGGGCTCGTAAGCAAAACTGCGGATGTACTCAATGGCGGCCCATCGTTCATCCGGGCTCAGCCGGCCCTGCCAGGAAGGCATGGTCCCTCGGCCCTCGGTGACAACCTGGAAGAAGTCGCTGGGCGACTGGCCGGCCATCCATTCGACGTTCGTGAAGTCCGGCGTGCCCGGCACTACGCCCTTGCCATCTGGGCCATGGCAGGTGACACAGTTTTGCTCGAAGATGGCCTTACCCTGCTCGAGCACTTCCGGAGGCGTGGCGAAGTTCCAGAGGTAGAACGCCAGGTCCCACCGCTCGTCCACAGACAGCTTGTCTGCCCAGGCCGGCATCTCGTTCCGGCCGTCACTGATGATCTGGTAGAAGCGTAGGGGAGACTGCCCCCGCATGTAGTCGGCGTCGGAGAAGTTGCGGGCATCGGGCACAAGGCCCTTGCCGTCAACGCCGTGGCAGTTAGCACAATTCTGTTGGTAGAGCGCCTCGGCTGCCTGCGCCGATGGCGATCGCGAGGGGAAAGTCACCCCAAGAGCGGCCGGCCGCAGAGTGGCCGTGGGTTCGGGTGGCAAGGTGGCCGGTATCAGCGTTGGAATGGACGTTGGGGCCACGGGCAACGGCTGCGGGTTACCACAGGCCGTGAGCGCTGTCAGGAGCACCAACGATGTGATGATGAGTAGCCATGTCAGGCGTCCTTTCATTGTCCCTCTCCTAGAGCTTGTTCGGCGCTCCCGCTTTGCAGGGTGCGCACGTAGTTGATCACGTCCCAGCGTTGGCGCGGTGTCAGGTTCTCAGCCAGGGCCGGCATGGCACCAAAGCCCTGGGTGAGAGTCAGATAGAGGGCGCCGTCCGGCTGGGTGGTGAAACGCACATCGGTGAGATCGGCCGGTCGATTTGTCTCTTCACCCCAGAATTCGGTGATGGGGCCATCACCCTTGCCGGCGTCGCCGTGGCACTGGGCACAGTGCAGGCTGAAGAGCACCTGCCCGCGCTGAAGCGACACCGGATCCGCCGGCACTGGATTCACCGGCACCTGATCTCCCACCGCCACAGCCCCGTAGAAAGGGATGGTCCCTTCTGGCGGCAGGCGTCGAGGCGGCTCCTGAGCCTTGATGGAGGGTTGCCGCTCCATGAAGCTGGGAAAGTCTATTTTGATCTTCTCGTAGGTGAAGAGCAGCCCCACAACAAAGGGGGTCGCCAGAACCAACAAGGTTATGATGATTCGTCTGCCAAGAGGTATACGTTGCATTACACTGGTCTCCGCTCTGGTCGAAAGACTCGCTCAGCACCTTGCGCCTGCAAAACGGCCCGCACGCTCTCTTCCTTTTCCGCCGGGCAGCGGAAAAGGATGCCGATACGCCCGTGAGTGATCAGACGATGGTGATATTTCGGTCCGTAGGAAGGGAAGACGCTCTCCCACAACACTCCCAAGAAAGTGCTGATGATGAGCCCCATCATCGTAAACTCATAGGTCAGCACGGCTGTGGGGGGAATGGGGATGATAGCCTGCCCTCCCACCCGGATGGTGTAGAGCAGCGGCGTGCCGGCGTTCAAGAAGATGCCAACCAGGAAGCCTATGAAAGCCCCCGATAGGCTGATCCAGGGCAGCCGCTCCCAGACCATCGGGCGGCCCAGCACCTGAGCCGGATACGGCACACCTGACAGGACCACCATGTCGTGGTCGTCGATGCCTTGCTCCCGCAGCTTCTCCAGCGTTTCGGCAGTGGGATCGGGGTCACGGAAGAGCCCCATCAAGACGATTGATTCACTCATAGTTCGCTCCTCTGCAATCCTTCGTCAGCCCCAACCTACTCCAACTCGGCGACAGTCGGTATCCAGGCTCGCCCGATGCGCCGCAGGGTGTGAGCAATCTGCCCTTCCCGCACTTCCCACACCGGGATGAGCGGGATCAGACGAGAGGCGATGACGTACAGGAATATGAACGTGGACAGCGAACCCAGGGAGATCAAGAACTCCACTGGTGAAGGGTTGTACGCACCCCAGTCAAAGGGCATCCGGTTGCGGGTCAGGAAGCCGGTAACGATGATGTACCGCTCCAGGTACATGCCCACGTTGACCCCCAGCGTGACCAGGAACAGGGCTACCGGCGATCGGCGAACCCGCTTGTTCCACAGGGTGAGCCACGGAATCACGATGTTGCAGATCAGCATGAGGTACCAGAGCGGTGCCACAGGGCCTCGTGCTTGCAGTGTTAGTAGTTGCTGTCCAACGTGCTCGCCGCCGTACCACTCGGTCAGGTAGTCAGCGAAGAAGAAGTAGGTCCAGGCAAAGGAGAAGACCAGGATGAGCTTACCCAGGGCGTCGAAGTGCTCAGCGCGCAGGAAGTAGTCCAGTTTCATCGCCTTGCGCACCAGCAGTAGCACAGTGATCACGGCTGACACCCCGGAGAAGATAGCGCCGGTGACGAAGTAGGGGCCAAAGATGGAACTGTGCCATCCGGTCTTCATGGTCATACCGAAGTCCCAGGACACGATGGTGTGGACGGAGAACATAACCGGTACGATGGCAAAGGCGAAGATGGTGATGGCCAGTTTCAAATGGTGCCACTCGGCCTCGGTGCCGCGCCACCCCAGGGCGAAGATGCGGTACAATCTCCGCCGCCAGCCGGTCGTGTGGTCACGCGCCATCGCCAGGTCCGGGATCAGCGGCAGGTAGAGGTACAGCGTACTGCCGATCAGGTAGGTGAAGATGGCTGTCATGTCCCACAGCAGAGGGGAGTGGAAGTTGGGCCAGAGTTGCCGCTGGTTGGGGTAGGGCACCATCCAGTAGAAGCGCCAAGTGCGGCCCAGGTGGATCAGCGGGTACATGCCGGCCACGATCAGGGAGAAGCTGGTCATCAGCTCCGAGCCGCGCGTGATGGGCCGGCGAAACTCGGCCTTGAAGATGCGCAGGATGGCCGAGATGAAAGTCCCAGAGTGGCTGATACCGATCCAGAACACGAAGTTGGCGATGTACACACCCCAGAACACCGGCCGGCGGATGCCGGCAACGCCCATGCCCCACCGGATCTGGTAGCCCCACGCGCCGCCCAATCCGATTAGCACCAGCGCACCCAGTATGCCGGCCACTATCCAGAAGCCACGCCCGGTTGTCATCATAGCATCAAGCATGATGTGGTGCATCTCTTCCGTGGGTCGGGGGTCAAGTAACAGCCGCTCGCGCGGCTCTTCCTCTTCCGGCCAGACCAGAGGTGGCCGGGTTGTGGTCTCAACCGACATATGATTCCCCTCCCTTCAGGTAGATCACAGCGGGTTCGGTGCCCAGCTCCTCCAGCAACCGGAAGCCGCGGCGGTTACCTGCCAGTCTGGACACTCGACTTTCCGGGTCCTTCAAGTCGCCGAAGACGATGGCTTCCGTGGGACAACTCTGAGCGCAGGCCGGCTGGACCTCTCCGTCTTTGATGGGACGTCCCTCAGCCGCAGCGTTCTCTTCGACGCGCCGGATGCGCTGCACGCAGAAGGTGCACTTTTCCATGATGCCCCGTGATCGCACGGTGACGTCGGGATTCAGTTGTTCGTTCAACGGCTCCGGAAAGTACGGGTTAAACCAGTTGAATACCCGCGCAATGTACGGACAGTTGTTGGCACAGTAGCGAGTGCCAATGCAGCGGTTGTAGACCTGGATGTTCAGGTGTTCCCGCACGCTGTGATACGTGGCGAAAACGGGGCACACCGGTTCGCATGGGGCCCGCTCGCACTGCTGGCACAGCACCGGCATGAAGCGGGCGCGCAGATTGGGGTACTCACCCTCCCAATAGCGCTCGATGCGAATCCAGTGCATGAACCGCCCGCGGGTGACTTCTTCCTCGCCCACCGTGGGCACGTTGTTCTCCGCGTGACAGGCCACTACACACGCCTGACACCCGGTGCAGCGATCCAGGTCAATGACCATGGCCCAATCGTGTTCACCTGTCGCTTCAGTCATGATTGCTCCCTATCTAAGTTCAATACCTTTCAAATAACAACCGAGGAGTGAAGCACGCCTACGTGCGAACGGCATCTGGGGATGCCTTGTTCCTCTATTTGAAAGGTGTTGTGTCTAAGCTCCGTATTAGCCTGGCGCGCCATGCTCCCGCGCGTGCTCCACGCCGACGAGATTCTCCAGCCGGGCCAGAGGCCGGCGGCGTCCGGTCGGGGTGATCTGCACCCGCGTAGTGCCCCAGGTCAGAGCCCCTGTTTTATCATCCGCGGAAGGAACCAGCAGGTCAACCGGGTTGCTACCCCGGCCGCTGGCATAGCGGCCCAGCTCGCTGTGTCCCTGCCCGACGGGGATGGCCACCACGTCAGGTCGGATGCCGTGATAGATGTACACCACTGCCTCGATTTCGCCGGCTGGCGAAGATACTTTCACGATGTCGTCGTTCTCCACCCCGATGCGTTTCGCCGTCTCCGGGTTGATCTCGACCCACGTGTTCCACGAGACGGTGGTCATCGGATCGGGGGTCTCCTGCAGCCACGGCTGGTTGGCCCCCCGCCCATCGGACAGGGCAATGGATGGGTAGATATGCAGATGGTATGGGTAGTCGGCTACACCACCCTGGAACTGCGGCTCAGGAGCAGCCAGCGGCGCTTCAAAGACCTTCCCAGGCTCAGGGGTTTGCCATTCCTGGCCTTGCGGCCACCAGCCGCCCTGCTGCCGCCAGGTGGCCCAGAATGTCTCGGCTGAGGTCCCGACATCGCGCAGTGCGGTGACCGTCTCCTTGAGGAATTCCACTTCGTTGCGCCAGGGCAGGGCCTTGGCCACATCGCCGCCCAGTTGGTCAGCCAGGGCCAGAATGACGTCGGCCGTGGCGCGGGTATCGTAGAGGGGGCGTACCACCGGTTGCTGGCTGCTGACCGCCGGCCTATCTGCGCTCGGGGACACGACCTGGTAGCCCCAGCCCTCCAGATAGGTGTGGTCAGGCAGAATCAGGTCAGCCTGAACAGAGGTCTCGTCCACAAAGGGGCTGAAGGAAACGACGAAGGGCACCTCGGCCATCGCCTCCGCGAATCCAGCCGCCGCCGGCAATTCGAACACCGGGTTGCAGCCGTGAACGAACAGGATCTGGATATCGCCGGCGCGCATGCGGGCGATCAACTTCTGGACATCAGCAAAGGTGGACAAGGGCGGTGGGGTGAAGCCCGCCGTAACGGGCAGTGTGCTCAGAAACGCGCCGCCGTGTTCGCCCAGGCGGAACATGGTGACGTTCAGCGCATGAA
>CAYYSH010000044.1:0-6770 GCA_964474265.1 uncultured Anaerolineales bacterium | reverse complement strand
CATGAACGGCGGCAATGGCAGCCCCGCCATCACCGTGGCCGGCCAGAGTCCCGCCAGGGATGGCCACCTGGTGGTCCGCGTTGGCGAATGAGCGGGCCAGCCGTTCCAGTTCCTCGGCCGGGATGCCGGTGGCCTCAGCAATCTCCCCCACGTTCACATTCTTGTACATGACAGCGTGCTCGCGGTGGCTCAGCTCGTGGCCCAATCCTTCCTCGACGATGATCTTGCCCAGGGCCAGCGCCACCAGACCCTCTGTGCCGGGACGAATGGGCACCCACTCGTCAGCACTGGCAGCCGTGCTCGAGAGGCGAGGCTCGAATTGGACGATGTAACCACGCTTGCCGACCTGTCCTTCTCGCAGGCGACCGAAGGCCCGGTTGTAGTTCACCGGTGACAACCATGTTTCCAGGAAGTTGGCACCGAAGGAGAAGACCACGTCAGTGGTGGCAATGTCAAAGACCGGCAACACCGGGACACCGAAGAGGGCATCGCTGGCCTGGATGAGAGTTTGCCGGCCTTCCAGCTCAGTGTGCAGGTCGTACAGCACCGGGGCCGGCGCACCCAGAGCCGCCAGGAACTGACTGACCAGGCTATACAGATGGTCGGACATCAGGCCGCCCAGGAACGCGATACCCGCCGGGTCCGAGATGCTTTGCAGTCGCTCGGTCAGCAGTTGGAGCGCGTCATCCCAGTAGAGGGGCTCGAACTGCTTGGAGCCACGTCCACCGGTCTGCTGCAGGGCGTTGCGCACGCGGTCCGGGTTGTAGAGGACCTGCAAGCCGGCCTGTCCACGGGCACACAGCTTGCCCTGGTTGAGGGGGTGCAGCGGGTTGCCCTCGATCTTGCGCGCCCGGCCCTCGCTGACGCGCACGATGATGCCACAGCCAGCCGGGCACTGCCGGCACGTGCTGGCATACCACAGATCCTGGCCGGGCAGCCCCTCCTCAGGCGGATGAACGTACGTCTCCAGATACTCAGCCTGTTGCAGGTTGACGGTGCAACCGCTGATAACCGTGGCTGCGCTGGCCACGGCACTCACTTTCAGAAATTGCCGTCGTGTGATTGTTTGGGACATAGAATCCTCACTTGTGGCACGTCTTGCAATCGACCAGGCGTTCTTCTTTTTCCGGTCCCTGCTGCCGGTGGCAATCCAGGCAAAAGCCCATGTTGATGTTATGCACGGGTTGGACGATGTCCATGTGGCTGACATCTCCATGGCAGGTCTCACAGCTCACGCCGTGGAGCACATGGGGGCGATGGCTGAAGTACACGTAGTCCGGTTGGTCGTTGACCTTGACCCAGCGGAGGGGCCGGCCTTCTTTCCACATGCTGATGAGAGTGTCAACGTCAGGCTGGTCCTCCTCCTTGCTGACCTTGATACTCTGGTGACAACCCATGCACTTGGCCATGGAGGGCAGGCCGGCCACAGGACCGTTCATCACGCCCGGGTGGCAGTAAACACATTGTGTTCCAGCCTCCACATGTTTCTGGTGGCTGAAAGGCAACGGTTGGGGCGGCTGAGCCTGGGCAGCCGGACTGATCAGCAGGTAGAGACCGCCCAGTAAAAGCAGTACGACCAGAATCCCAACCACCGCCCATTTGGGATGCAGGCCGAAATGTTTCAGTCTTGTCATGCTTTGCTCCTGTGTCGGCCACCGAATCTGCCGGCGAGTTCGGTGGCAAGCTCATGTTGCACGCTCAACGCCTGATTTGTTGGCTGGAGAGGGAGAGAACAGGGTACGCACATTTCGGGCATTGACTATACCCCATGCGGGTCCTAGCTATGTTACCTCTAAGTCAAAAATGTGTCAAGATTGCTCTCCGGGAGCGATCAGGCGTTGAATCGGCTTTGTTACTGGGGCTCTGAGCGGATATAATAGTAATGTCAATCGTGTGGCTTTTGAGCTACGATGGGGGTGTCAGGATGGCAGTCATACCGCAACTGAAAGGACGACTGGTAACGGATGACCCGGGGGCCCTGGATCGGCGCATGCGCTGGGTGCAGGTGGGATTACCCGTAATTCTCTTCCTGATTGTACTCGTATATGAGACTATGGAGCACCTTGTACCAACCCACTTTCGGCATGTGAATCCCAACTTCTTTGGCGAAGTGGGGTTCTTTGGCATCCTGGGACCGGGGGTGGTAGCCATCATTCTAGGCTGGATTGGCCGTCAGGTTGGCGAGCGCCAGCGGGCTGAGGCAGCAGTGCGCCAATTGAACGCCGAGTTGGAAGCCAAAGTGCGAGAGCGCACGCGCCGGCTAGAAGATGCCAATCGGGAACTGGCACGGAAAAACGAAGAACTCCAGACCCTGGATCGCCTCAAGGACGAGTTTGTCACCCTCGTCTCCCATGAGTTGCTGGCCCCATTGACCAGCATCAACGGTGGCCTGGAGATGATGACGGAGGTAATGGACGAACTGCCGCCCAGCCATCGCGACACGATCGAAATTATGCGACGCGAGAGCAGCCGGCTGACTGACCTGGTGAGGAAGATTCTGGATGTCTCTACGCTGGAGGCGGGGCGGTTTCGCATCCGGGCCGGCCCAGTCGCCCTGCCCCCTCTGCTGCGCAAGTGGGTGCGCCACCATCAGTCCAAGGCTCCCCAATGCGAACTGTGGCTTGATACGGCCTCTAACCTCCCCTTCGTCTTGGCTGATGAGGAGTACCTGGCCGAGATCGTGCACAACTTGCTCGACAACGCCATCAAGTACTCGCCGGGCGGCGGCCTGATTCAGGTTAGAGCGTGGCTCAAGGATCCGAACACCGTGGCCGTTTCAGTTTCCGATCAGGGGCTGGGTATTCCGGCCCAGCTACAGGAGCGGATTTTCGAAAAATTCTACCGCGTGGACGGGCGCGAGAGCAAGGAGGTCTACGGCCACGGGTTGGGGCTCTACTTCGCGCGCAAGGTCGTCGAGGCACACGGAGGCCAGATTAGTGTGGATAGTGAGCCTGGCCGAGGAAGTACGTTCACTTTCACCTTACCTGTTGCCACGGAGATGGTCAATGCCACGGAAGGTTCTTTTGATTGATGACGATCTGTCTATCCTGAAACTGCTGGGGCGCTATCTGGAGAACGCCGGCTACAATGTAGTCACAGCAGAGAATGGCATTCGTGGCCTTCAGCAGCTCTACGAAGAGCGGCCGGATATCGTTATTCTAGATGTAATGATGCCGCGCATGGATGGCTGGGAGACCTGCCGGCGCATTCGTGAAATGACAGACGTACCGATTATCATGCTCACCGTTAAGGGTGAGGAGCCGGACAAGCTGAAAGCATTTCGCCTGGGGGTAGACGACTATGTAACCAAGCCATTTAGCTTCGCCGAACTAGCTGCCCGGGTTCGAGCTGTGCTCCAACGAGCAGGCCGCGACGGTGGTGGGCGTGACCAAGAAATGCGTATCCAGGTGAGAGACCTGGTTCTGGATCGCAAAACACGAGTGGCCATTCGTGGCGACGAGACCATCGAATTAACCCCCACCGAATTTCTATTGCTAAGTGTACTAATGGAACGGGCCGGCGAGGTGATTTCACCGGAAGAGCTGGTCAGTGAGGTCTGGGGCCCCGATTACGCGGATGCAACAGGGTACATCCGGCGTTATATCTGGCACCTGCGGCAGAAAATCGAACCCGATCCAGCAAACCCAACGTACATCGTCAACGAACGCGGTTTCGGGTACCGATTTCGAAGCTAAATCAGCGGGGTTCTAAGCTCCGCCGCCAGCCTAACCACTCAATCGGCGAAGAGAGCAAATTGCGTATGATCGTGCGATACGGCTGGCGGCCCGATACTGCGTCGAAAAGGGCCTGGCGCAGGATGGGGCGGTCTTCGGCCAGAGCCAGAGCCCGATCCACTTGGTGCAAACGACTGGCGTTGATGACGATTTGTCGAACCAGGTGCCCGTAGGGGATGTCGCTGAGGATTTCCCGACAATCTTGCACGTAGCTTCTCTCAAACGCTCTGGCCGAAATGCCGGCTGTGAGAATGGCGCGGGCGGCCCACAGCCCGGTCAGGCACGCTGAGTTGATCCCCTTGCCCTTGAAAGCGCGAACCAGGCCGGCGGCATCCCCAACCGTGACGTAGCGATTCCCGTAGAACCCTTTCGCAACGGAGATGGGGAAACGCCCCTTGAAATAACGGAAGTCCTTTGGGTTCAAGGGGTGTTCCGGGTCCACAAATGTCAGCAAGTCGCGCGCCGGGCCTTGCAAAAAGTAATCCATCCAGGCAGCCGTCACATGGGCGCCAGCGATGTTGACCGTCAGGTGATTCCCTTTTGGAGAAACAGCACCAAACTCGATGTGGGACGTGGCAGGCAAGAAGGCATGAATGCGGCCGGAGGGAATCTGACCCGGCGGTGCCGGCGCAATCTCCGGGTAGTTGTCGGGTGGATGGACCTTGGTCACGATGCTATCCAGAAACTGCGGAGGGCGATAGGGAGTGGCCCGGGCCAGAGCGGCTGCCGTACCGGTATCCAGACCAAACGCTCCTATCAGTACGTCGGCCCGCCGGTTGTCGCTCTCGCTATAAATGATGACACCGTCAGGGTTAACCTCCACGTCCGTCACACGGCTGCGGACAACCCGCGCGCCGGCGGCTTCAGCCTGCTCCAGCAGGTAAGCGTCGAAGGTAACCCGGCGCAGGGCGTATGACGGTTCCTCGGAGACGTCACTGAGGCTCAGGCTACGGTGCTCACCGTGTAACACGTAGGCCGTGATGAGACGCTGTACCAGATGCCATGGAAAGGGAATACCCAACTCGTCTTCCAGAATCTTCTGGATTGGGGGCGAGACGACGCCGACGCACTGGTTATAATGGCGCTCTCCCTGGAAGGTTTTACCTTCGTACACTGTGACTTTAATTTCGCGACCCAGGCTCTGGGCCAGACGGCACAATGCGATTGCACATGCAGAACCACCCGGCCCACCCCCGATAATGACCACATGCCCCCCATCTTGCAGCGGGCCCATCCGTGAATTGTTCATGGGTTTTGGCTCACTTCAGGTATTGGCTGCCGCCAGGTGGCAAGCAGCACGTTGCGGAGCGACGGCCACGAGAGAAGGCCAAGCAGGATACTGCGATAGGGCGCGTCCCCGGTGAACATATACCACAGTAGCCGGCTGTGGGTACGCCAGGCCGGCGCAAGTTGCTGTTCGACCATGAGAGTGCGCTGACCCACAGTGGAGAGGAGCCCTTCACCCTTCACTCGCCGCCACAGGCGAAATAGCCAGTCGCCGTAACGGTTGTCATGATAAATGGATCGCACTACGGGACGGTAGTGGCGCTCGAAATCCCTACAACTGATGCCATGTTCCAGCACCACCCGGGCCGCGCACCGGGCAGTCTCAAGTGCAGAGCCGATGCCATCCTTATACAGCCGCGTCACAGCCGCATCGCCGACGGCAACAAAGCGATCACCGTAGTAGCCAGACGCCGGCCCGGTCGCAACGCGAGGCCGGCATCCGCATAACCGCTCCGGTTCGCCCTCTAAGACACCACGCGCCCGCAACGCTGCCAGGAACTGATCCAGCCCCCGGCCCGGGAGCCCATGGCCTAACATTGAGACATTCACGTAGTCCCCTTTGGGCACCAACCCCCCAAAAAGCAAGCCCGGGGGCTCGTCACAGTAAACGTGAACACTACCCGGGTCAGTTGGCCTGCGGAGACGGATCTCGTCCTGCGCCATAGTGATGGTAGGAGGCTTCTGATAGTTCATGCCAAACAGCGTAGGCGGACGGGTATTCACACCACATGCCAGCACCACCAGATCAAACGACGCCTGTGTATGCGCTGTGCGCACTATAGCCGGCTCTCCCGGCGAGAAGGTGACTTCCAACACGCGTTCTGGGACGATTGCGGCGCCGGCTGCTTCAGCTTGCGACAACAGGAAGGCATCGAAACTGTTGTCTGGTGTCAGGCCTCCTTGTTTGGGCCCTGCTCCTCGGAACACAGATAGAATCTCACGAGCAGGATCGGGCTGCTCAATGACGACCGTCGTCTGCCTCCAGTGCAGCACGTATCGATGTAGACGTCCCATGATAACTGACGAGGGAATCCTGAGCCCCAGGTCTTGCAAACCCTTCACCACACGGGATGACAGAATACCTGCGCACATGTTGCATCCGGCTGGGCCGGGCAGCTCGAAGCGCCTGCGTTCGAACACAGTGACTTCAACGCGCCGGCCCGCTGCGCGCGCGCCTCTCATGAGATGCAGCACAAAAAAGCTGCCAGCGGGCCCGCCGCCGATGACTGCAACACGGCTGCCGGCACGTAGTACAGGTAGAGCGGATGCTGAGTTCATTCTGGCACACTCTTTGAAAAGATCAGCAACGCGATTGTGCTACTCCAAAGTATACCACAATGCGTGAATTTTCTAAATTCGTTGTCAGGACGCGAAGGATATGAAGGGACTTACACTACTTATTAGTAGGTCATAGCGGGAGACATGGAGACCTTGAGGGGAATGCAGAGGCCTGGGATCCATCGGGCAGGGAGACCCTAGGCCTTGCCAACAGCAATCTCCTATGACCTGAGCGGAACTCCGGAGCCCCCCCGTCCGGAGTTCCGTTCTTTTTTGTGCCGGTAGGAGAAGTCGGAAGGCGCTCAACTGAGGTAGAAGGGATGCGCCTCTGCTACCTTACGGGGGCGCCTGTTTCACGCAAACAACGAGGAACAGGTAGCGAGCGACTTTAGAGAGGACGTTGAGAAATCGCGCCGGGATTTACTGCCTCGCCGGGGTCATCTTGTCCGAACCACATACGCAGTTCTTGCC
>CAYYSH010000043.1:0-13504 GCA_964474265.1 uncultured Anaerolineales bacterium | reverse complement strand
CCGCCATCTCGTCTCTTTATTCGGTTTTCAAAGTGCGAAATATAGGCTTAGGCGTCTCGGTCTTGACCGCGTAACTCCTGTTATGTGACAGACGAGGAGACAGGGAGCTTGTCCCTGTCTCCTCGATTGGTGATATTGTCGGCGCTGTTATCAATGCAGTGGGTGCTGTTACCGGGGATTAGCCGGCGCCAATGGGGAGTACCTCGCGCCCAAAGGCCGGGTTCACGATCTCCGCTGTCATCAGATACCACGCGGTGAAGGCGGTCCAGATGCCCTCCCAGCCGGCAATGCGGAGTATACCGGTATTGCCGGTCGCATTGGCGACGTCCAGTAAGATGAACAGCACCAGCAGTGAAACGAACACGACGATCAACGCCTTGTTACCAAGCCCGAACGAGCCCCAGGTCATGGCTGCGGTGAAGATGGTCCAGGCGATGAGCGTCCACAGCAGCCAGCCGCCCAGTTGCGCCTCAGTGATAAGCCCATTTGTCTCGAAGATGACCATTGATGCCAGGGCGATCCAGAATGCGCCGTAGGACGAGAAGGCCGTCATACCAAAGGTGTTGCCAGTGGCAAACTCTAGCATTCCGGCCAGGAGCTGGGCCAGGCCACCGTAGAACAACCCTAACGGCAGCGCCGCGCCGACGTCAATGATACCGGCGTTGTGCACATTAAGCACAAACGTGGTCAGGGCAAAACCGCCAAGCCCCAACGGAGCAGGGTTTGCCAACTTGCGTTCTGCCATCGAATGTTACCTCCTGATGAAAAGTGACAAAAACGGATATGATCACGACCGACAGATTACTGCGAGAGAGAATTATATGACCTGTCCCCGAAGCCTCACCTCCTTTCGGCGCCTCTCTCTCGGAAAGCGGGGCTCAATGCCCCCCAACAGACTACAGGTGCGACGGCAATAGCCGACTTTGAGGCAAGAGGTATCCCGCTCAATTGCGCCTGTAGCACGTGCCGAGAGATCGCGAACAAAGCTGCCCGGGAAGGCACTTCTTCCCGAGAACCACGACAACTGCAATGGACGGTGTCCATGACAGTTGGACTCGCGCAGGTGGAGAAAGCAGAGATTTCGAATGATGCAATCCTGCCACCGCTACCCGGAGGCTGACACGCCGGCTGGCATGGATTGCAGTCGGCCCACGGTAGACCGATCACGAGGCCAGAGCCCACTCGAAACAGCTCACAAGTCTGGTTTAGCCGCCGAAGCTGACAGACACCACCTCACCTGGTAACGTTCGTCTGACAAACAAACACTTGCTAGGTCGCTCAGACGTACAACACCGCTAACAGACTCAGTGACAACGGAAATCTGCCGGCGCATAACGTTTGTGCTTAACAACCCCGGCAGCGGCAATCATATCGTAGGAGCTGGCTTTTAAGTGGCAACTGGAAATAGGTGGTACAAAATCGTTGAAGAAAAAGTTGGAAACGATTCCTTAAAAGGCCAACACCATTATACGGAAAACGCCAGGTTTTGTCAAGGGCCTCTCTATCTTTTTTAAGGTTCCTTAAAACAGGAGGATGTTCGGCGATGCTTACAGGCCCACACAGGGCCGGCTGATATGCACTCGTTTTGACCGGAGATGGACCGAGTTAGGACCCCACTAAGACCTTCGGGGCATATGATGATATTAGACGAAGTTGTCCTTTTAACGACATGCGGATGAGGTCCCGCACAATGGAGTGGAGGTGACCGATCATGTTTAACCGTATCTTACTGGCCGTAGATGGATCTCCGCACTCCGAGCGCTCACTCGAATATGCTATGAGGCTGGGTGAGAAGTTCGGCTCGGAAATTATCGTCACCCATGTTGTCGAGCGCACGCCTAGCTGGTTTGGCCTGGAGGCCTCAGAGAAGACGCCCGCACAGGCTGCGCTTGATGTGGATGTCGTCGGCGTGCCGGCGGAGCGCATGCGCCCAGAACAGGCCGCGCACGACGTGGATGTCGTCGGTGTGCCGGCAGAGCGTATGCGCCCGGAACAGGTCGCCCATGACGTGGATGTCGTGGGGGTGCCGGCGGATCGGAAACGTGCGGAGCAACTTGCTCAAGAGGTTGAGGTCGTCGGAATCCCAAAGCCTGAGGAGAGACCGGAGCAGCTAGCCTGGGAGAAAGATGTGTTTGGCAGGCCCAGCGACGAACTGCTGGCGCGGTTCGAGATGGGAAGTCGGATCGTGGAGGATTTCGCCGCGCGGCTGAAGGAGGCCGGCCTTAACGCTCGGACCAGGCTTGCCCAGGGCCTGGTGGCTGACGGCATCCTGGACGTAGCCAGGGCCAATGACTGCGATGCCATCATCATCGGTGCACGAGGTGTTGGCACTGCCCGCCGGCTGCTGGGCAGTGTGAGTTCATCTGTTGTCTCCAAGGCCGAGATCCCGGTGCTCGTGGTCCACTAGAGCCGACCAGACGATCAAACCAAGCAAGGCCCTCCACTGCGCGAGGGCCTTGTCTGTTTCTTGAACGCCGGCCAGCCGACCGCAGCCACCTGCCGTCGGACCAACCAGGGTTAGCCACCAGGAGCCGGCCTGTACCCCCGAGCCTGTAAGGGGAAACGCCAGCCATGGGGTGGCGCCGGCTCAGCACCACAGCTTACCCGCACGACGAGATTAGCGGCCAACTGAATGTGCACGGGCTTCTGCTGCCGGCCATCAATTGTGGCAAGCAAGATTTCTACACCCTGCCGGCCCATCTCCTCCGTTGGCAGATTCATGGTCGTCAGCCCCAGGTACTCAGCCATCTCCACGTTGTTGTAGCCGACAACCGCCACATCCTCTGGCACCTGCCTTCCGCTCTCCCACACAGCTTCGATGGCGCCGACGGCCTGGATGTCCGTAGCAGTGAAAATAGCAGTCGGAGGATCAGGCAATGCCAGGAGCCGTTGTGCGCCCCGATAACCACCCTCACGGGAAAACGCCTCAACAAACACATATTCAGGTCGCACAGGGACACCGCGCTCCGCCAGAGCGTCTCGATAGCCGGCCTGGCGCCCCGGACGGTACTTCGGGGTGAAAGGGTCCTCCAATCGGTCAATGAATCCGATCTTTGTATGCCCCAGACGGAGCAGGTGCTGAACAGCTTCAGCAGCAGCCTGGCGATGATCTACCTCAATGCTGCTGAATTCCTCATGATGAGCGTCTACGAGCACCACAGGAAAACCGCGCGCCTTGAAACGCTCCAGGTCCCCGGGATGTGGTACCAGTGAAATGACCAACAGGCCATCTACTCGCTGGGCGAGCGAAGCCTCCTGCAGATATTCGTCCCGTTCCTCCGGCCGCTCCACGTCGAACACCACCAGGCTGTAGTCTGTCTGAGCAACAGCTCGCTCCGCGCCTCGCAAGATTTCGACAAAGAAGTGATGCGTGAAGAAGGGGACAAGAACGCCGATGGTGTGGGTGCGGCCCATGCGCAACCCACGCGCCGCCAGGTCCGGGCGGTAGTCAAGGGTCTCGATAGCGGCCAATACTCGTTCGCGGGTCGCCTCGCTCACGTGACGGTGGTTGTTCAACACTCGTGAGACTGTTCCCACGCCAACCCCGGCCAGCCTCGCCACATCATGAATTGTGACGTTTTGGAATTCGCGCTCTGATGTACTTGACATTTGAAATCATTTCTGGTATAATGCAGCCGATTTTGGAATCGTTTCCAGAATAGCTATCTCGCTTCGTTATTGAGGAACCGTTTACATCCTTAAAATGATATGTGAAGCTTGCTGCACTGTCAAGTAGTCTCTTCAGCCGAATGCCTCCTATCTCTGTAAGAAGGGATTCGGTAAACGGGCCATCAAATTGATGGCCCGTTTTCTTGTTTGTTAATGGCACCTGTTTTTGACCCATTTTTGATTCATCTCAGACCTTGGTGTGGTATCATGAGAATGTCAAAGTAGACTGGGCAGCGGACAATGTCGTCACGCAAGGAGGTGAGCAAAAATGCTTCAGACTGAGGTCAAACCCTTTTTGGCCGACTACCCCAAGACCTGGAACCTGGCCGGCGGCCTTCAGGTGACAGTGCGGCCCATGACAGCCGGCGATCGGGATGCACTGGTCGCCTTCTTCCAGCGAATCCCCAACGAAGACCTCCGGTTCCTCAAGGAGAACGTCAAGAACCCGGCTGTAATTGATGGCTGGATCGAGCATCTGGACTACGATCGTGTGTTGCCCCTGGTTGCAGAAGTGGACGGGCGGATCATTGCGGATGCTTCACTTCATCGCCGAAAAGAGGGGTGGCGCCGGCATTTGGGCAGTCTGCGGATCGTGGTCGATCCCGAATTCCGCGAGCGAGGTCTGGCCTCTCGGCTGATTGATGAATTGGTCGACATTGCCACCAACGAGGGGTTAGACCGGCTGTTTGTCGAGATCCCCACGGATGCTGAAGCGGCGTTGGAAGTCTTCGAGGAGCGGGGCTTCAGAAAAGTCGCCGTGTTCGAGCAAAACATTATCGATCTCGACGGCAAGTATCATGATCTGGCCGTGCTACATCTTGATCTCGTGGACCTGACACTGCCGGAGTGATTGGGCCTCACAAGCAAAGGTAGCCGGCTGCGGGTCGCGCTGTGAGATGGCTGCGCGGCCCGCAGCCTTTTTGTGTTGGACTGTTGCGTTGACACATACCCCCGTTTGTGGTACACTGGAGCCCACAACGTCGGCGACCTCATCATCCCCAACCCAACGCTTCACAAAATCCACCGAGGTGTGACGCGATCAAGATGCTGGAGTACTACGAAGAGATCAAAAGTCGGATCGTAGCCCGTGACGAGGAAATTAAGAACATTCTGGCAACGCTAGATGCCGGCAAGCACCTGATACTGGAAGGGCCGCCAGGCACGACCAAGTCAACCATTTTGCGCACTGTGACAGACGTCGCCAACATCCCCTTTTACATCGTCGAGGGGAACGTAGATCTCACCCCCTCAAAACTCGTTGGCCATTTCAACCCCTCTAAAGTGATGGCGGACGACTATCGGCGGGAGTATTTCGAAAAAGGTCCACTCACCCGTGCCATGGAAGGCGGCATCTTGTACATCGAGGAGTTCAATCGGGTGCCGGCGGACACTGCCAACGTACTCATCACAGCCGTGGAAGAGGGGGAACTGGCGATTCCCCGCTATGGCGTGGTGAAGGCCGCGCCGGAATTCCGCGTGGTGTGCGCCCAGAACCCATTCGATGACGTCGGGACCATGCGTGTCAGCCGGGCCATCTACGACCGCTTCTGTCGGATCAGTCTGGGGTATCAGAAAGAGCTGGAGGAGCGGGAGATTGTCCGGGCCAAGACAGGGGCCACGGATGAGCGCCTGGTGCGGATCGCAGTCCGGGTTGCGCGTGAAACGCGCCGGCATCGAGAAATCAAGCAAGGCGCATCTGTACGCGGGGCGATGGACATGGTAGCCATCGCGGAGGAGCTCCGCCGCGGCCTGACACGGCTTTCGGGAGGCAAGCCGCCAGATGACGAACTCGAAGTCCTCCGGCCAGCGATGCTGTCTGCGATGAGCGGGAAGATCTGGCTGGACGAGACCACGGAGCGCACCCCGGAGGCAATCCTGGACGAAATCCTGCGCATGGTCCTCAGCCAGCCGGAGTTCCAGGAAGATGACCCCGGACCGAACGACCCGGACGGCGGGGATGACGGTGCGGATGAGGGTGGCTCCAGAAACCCCGGCAGCCCCGAGGCCACCGAAAGCGACGAAGGCCGGCCAGACGAGCAGGCTGGGAAGCATGATTCCCGGACATCGCGGAGCGCCAGTGGGAATTGGGCCAGAGGTTGGATCGGCGGCAGCGAGAAGGAGATCATCAAGCAACTCAAACAGACAGTTCGCTCACATCCGGAGGAAGTCGTCGAGTACTTGCACACCAATCGGGAGTTCGCCAAGACGATCCTGGGTAGTCCCGACGTCCTCGATCTCTTCGGCTACATCAGCCACGACCTGGATCCCGAACTGCTGGAGATTGCCCGGCGGTATGCCAGCCGGCTGATCGTGCAGATGGCCTCGAAGATTGCTGGGCTGGGAGTCAAGAGTGGCCGGCTACGTCGGATGCCGGCGGACCTCGAATCCGACGAGATCGAGGTTGATGCCACCCTGGAGCGCATGATCGACCGCCCCACGAAGCCGCTGGAGGAGAACCTCATAGTGCTTGCCCGACCGCCAGAGCAAAAGGCCTGCGTAGTCATGCTGGACCACAGCAATTCTATGACAGGCACCAAGATCGCCATGGCTGCCCTTACTGCAGCGGTCATCGCGCTACACTTCCAGCAGAACTACGGCATTGTCACTTTCAACACACGAGCACGGGTGCTGAAGCGGCTATCGATGCACAAATCGCCTACGCAAATCGCGGCCGAGATCCTGTCCCTCCGAGCCAACGGCTACACAAACATCCGCGCGGCCCTGGAACTGGGCATCGGCGAGATTCGACACGCTGACAAAAAGATCGGCATCCTCATAACCGATGGGGACTGGACCTACGGCGGGGATCCAACCCGAGCTGCCCGACTGTTCGACAGCCTGCACGTCATTGGATGTCAAGAGCCGCTGATCTACGAGGATACCTACGACGAGTTCACATACTACCAGCGCCGGAAAAGCTACCACGGCATCAAGATCGCCAGCCTGGCAAAAGAGGGACGGGGACGGTTTTCGTGGGTGGAAAGCACAGATGACGTGCCGGGCGCTATCAGCCGCTGTCTCACAGCCACTGCATAGACAGCAGATCGGGCATCGGTAGCTTACCCCTTGCTCAAGAAGGCGCTATCCAGTTCCCGCTGCGCCTCCTTTAGCGTGCTAAACGGCCACCGCTGGTAAATCCACTCCTGCCGGTGACCACAGACCTCACAGCCCAGCACATACACTGTGTCCACGTAAAAAAGCCCATAGTTAGGGTCGTCAGGGTCTTCAGCAAGCGCGATTCGCTCGAAGCCGTCAATGCGCCGAACCTGGTCTTTCGCTTCATTGCCACATCGTGCACATCGATAGCCGTCATACGACTCTGCCGTCATGCTGCCACCCTCCAGTTGCAGTTTCGAGACCCGGATCCGCCGGCCAACCGCCTCATCGGCGATAGCAGGCTACTGCTGGGAGCGACCATTACGTGCCTGGGCACGACCGAAGCCCAGAGGAACAGCCGGCAATGCGCCATCGCCGATCTCTCCTGGAATAGCTCCCACATCGGACTCATACCCTTCAAGGAGTCCGTACCGCGGATCAAACTGGACAATGTTCAGCTCGTCGCGAATCTCCCGATAGTTCCGCGACACTGTGCTTTTGGAGACGCCGTACTGTTCGCTGGCCAGGGCCAGAGAGCCTTCATAAAGTCCCAACAGACGAACGATGTACTCTACGGCGGCCGCATATCCCTCTGGCCGGCGATAGATGGGCCGGGCTCGTCCGCGAAAGTCCCGCCACAGGCGAACAGCAGTGAGGATCTCGGACAACCCAAACCGGCGTTCCTGCATGCCGGCCACAAGGCAGTCTTCGACAGCGTCCAGCTCTTCCGGGCCATCTCGCTTCACCTGGACGGTGCCCGCCACAAGGCCAACGGCGTATCTGTCTCCCTCCTGCGCCTCGAACATCTCCCGCGCATCGTCCACGCCCATGGGCGTGGTGAGGCCGGCAGGGCGAATCTGTGCCACACGCCAACCCGGCTGCATCCACTGCAGATGAAACGTAACCTGACCGTCCCGGGCCGGCTGACCCTGCTCGTTGATCCAGCTCACTTCGATTCGCACGTCTTCCCCGGTCTCTCTGTTCCACGCCGCCCGAGATGCTGTGAGAGCCGGGTGCTTCAGGTGACCCTTCATGAGAAAAATAAGTGGCGCAAACCCAAAGATCCGATAGGTCAGATCGACTTCGCTGTCCGGGACGGTCATGGCGGACACAGCCGCCTGGTTCTCGGTGATAACGGCCTCAGCAAATTCATAGGCCGTCTCCCACCACCGCCGCATTAGTTGTTCTCGGTCCATGATGTGAAAAGCTCCTCTACCTGGCGGACAAGTTCATTGGCCTGCTTCAGTGGCAGGCGCCAGTGAGCAAATACAAAGGCAGTTTCGCCCTCGAGGCCGTCAGAAAAATGGCCGACCGTGTGGAAGCTGGGGCCCTGAGCCGGCGCTCCCAGCACAGCAGAAAGATGATCGACCAGAAGCACGCCCTCATTGCAAAGAGGGGAGGCGGACAGAGTCACAAACGTGTCCCCCAGGGTCACCATAAAAGCGACGTCGCGCCCCCCTTTCTCGAACGACGCCACACCCTCGAGGTGGGTGAACCTGCGCTTCTCCCGCTCAAGCCCTCTGACGATCATCACTCCCTCCTCAACCCATGTCGCCCATTATATCATTGCAGCCACCATCCGTCAATCGCAAAACCGCAGGCAACGCCGGCCTCTCGGGTACCTGGTGGCTGAAGCCCCACCAGGCCGCATTTGACGATAACCTCGAACGCGTGTATCCTTCCATCAGCAAATACATTCGAAGGAGACAATGGGAACGTGACTCAAACGCTACAAAGAATCACCGATCTCACGAGTCAGGACGGGCATCCGATCCCCGCATATGGTGTAACACCCGACGCACCGATAGCCGGCGTCGCTGTATGCCACGGCTATGGCGGTGTCAAGGAAGGGATGTTGGGCCTGTGTACCCGCCTGGCCGAGCACGGTTTCGCGACAGTTGCCATCGATTTGCGGGGACACGGCGAGAACCATGCACCGATCGGGCCCGGCGTCGCGTTAGACTTCGCGGCGGCAGTGGAGTACGTCCGCCGTTTCGGGCGGGCCTTCGCAGCCGGCCACAGTCTGGGAGGTCGGCTGTCCTTCACGGTGGGCGCAGACGCGGCCGTTGCTATCTCACCGGCGGTGGTGCAGGAGATTTCACCGCAAGGGCGTTGGATGTTCGAGAACTTTCCCAGCCCCACTGTGCGCGAGCCATATTCAGGCTATGTGGTGGAGCTGTTGGACGAATTGGGCGAAGTGCCAGACGATACACCGCCGGCCATCGCCCTGGTGGGACGCAATGACATCCTGAACATCTACGAGGGCGCCCATGAATTAGCCGCACGCCTGTCCCAGGTCGAGGTGCATGTCGTCGAAATGGAACAACGCCCGCTGGTGGAGTCGGACGACGGCCTGGTGCGCTACCTGCCACGATGGCTCAACCACAGCCAGTTGAAGACGAACACCGAGGTTTTGCGTCTGGCGCCTGAATGGCTGGCCGCTCAAATGACATGAGCAGGGATCAACATGATATACACATGGATCTACCGGGGCCTGATGATGCTGTATGGCCTTTACGTGTTGCTGACAGAGGCGATTGGCACTGGCCGGCTGGTCAGGCACACTGTGAACCGAATACTGCTCGCTCTGTTCGTGTTAGCATGGCTCGCCTGGCTCTTCGTCTCTTTCCAGGTGCCATATGGCTGGGGACATGACACCGTCACAAGCCGGCTGGGGGCCGTAGAGCCATCCTGGCTGCGCTCCGGCATGGGGATCGGCTGGATGATTCTGACTCTCGGCGAGTTGGTCCTGGCCCATCTGCTGTATCGTAGCCGGCGTGCCGGCGATGGGCTGGTCGCTCTCGTGCTGTTGATACTCCTGGCCTGGATCATTTCCCCTCTGAACAGCCTGTACAACTTCCTGTAAGAAAGCGAAAAGCCACCAACAGGGTTTGTTGGTGGCTTTGTTGCCGAATCAGCTCTTCCCGCCGATCGGCCGGTTAGCTTCTGCCTGCACGGCGAGTAGCAGACTCGCGATGCTGGTCTAGAAGCCTAGCTTAACGACATCGGCGGCTTGTGGTCCCTTCGGGCTATCCTCGATTGTGAACTCTACGCGTTCACCTTCTTCAAGATTCCGAAAGCCGGCTCCGCGGATGGCAGAGTAGTGGACAAAAACATCCTCGCCGTTTTCAGGCTGGATGAAACCGTAGCCCTTCTGCCGGCTGAACCACTTCACCGTGCCGGTGATCCGTTCTCCCACGGCCGTATGCACCTCCTTCCCTACGGATTGAGCTGTAGTTGAGGAGTCGGTTTGTTCGTCGGTCGTCCGAGAAACTCGCCGGCACGCTGAGGACCTAGCGGGCATCCAGGGGCGATCTCCGAAACAAAACCCGCCTCGTAACACGCGCTTCCATCATACCACGATCCTGGCGTTTTGTCAACGCCGGACGAGCGGTAGATAGACTCTGCGCTGCAGTGGGCCGGCCGGGGTCTGAAGAGTGGCAATGAAGGCCGGTGGTGCGGCAAGCAACCCGGCGTACGCAGCCCCTACATTCTCCGTCGTTGGCGGCAGAACGAGCAAGCCTGAGTCGAGGGTGAAGCTGGTGTTTGGCCCTTCGACGGCAAAGCCGTTGTCACCGTACGAGCGTCCATCGCCGGTGTCATCAGGATCGAGGGTCGCGTCATCCTTGTAGTAATTGCTTTGGGTGCCACCGAGCGATGAGACATCCGCTGTAACGATGATCGTACCTGTCGCATGGGAAATCTGACGCCAGGCCGGCACTGGTTCCGTGGGCACGTCATCCGGCTGCCCGTCTATGACCACCGGCTCGGTCATATTGGCATCCAGGTAAACGGTGGGTGTAGTGGTCGCGACTGCCTGATCGTTGAAATCCCACGAGAACCGAAAGCCCTTAATTGACGATCCGGGCAGCGGCAGCTCTGGCATCTGGATCGAGGTGTGAAGTTGAAACAGGCTGCCATAAGCAAATCCGCCACGCTCGCCCCAAATCAGTCGCACTGGCCCATCCTTCACCGGGACAATGGGCTCGGGTTCGATGGGGAGATCATCCTCGGTGAAGGTTCGCCTGAAGACAAAGCCAACAATGGCCTCTACCCGGATCTTTGTCCGGTCCAGGATGTCAATGCCGCTGTCGTTCAACCGGAGCTCACTGAGCCCCAGGCCGTTCTCCAGAAACCCCACCTGGTAGCGCTCCGCAATCACTCGCTGAGCCGCACCAGAAAAGTGCACGTAGTCACCCGTAAATGTCCGGCTGAGCTGCGAGCCGTGGAAGAGGTAGGCCCAACGCCGGCCACCTTCTCCGGCGTCGGCTGCCAGCTCGATCCGAATGTCCTCCTCAGCGCCGTCCACCCAGGCTGACCATGGCGCCTGTTCGCCCATGTCTTTCAGCATAAACACCAGCTCTTCGTCGGGGTCAAGCCGGCCATCTCCCTCGGCTGTGTAAACACGCTGCCCCTTCTCTTCGCTGTACACTTTCTCATCGATCTGAAACGGGATCTGGGTCCACGCACCATCCCGATATGCGTAGACAAAGAGCTGGTCAACAGGTACACCATGGAAGACGGCGATAGCTGTACCGCCAACGACGACCGGCTGGAAAGATACATCAATGGTGGTCTGACTCGATACAGAGGCCGGTTGGGCGACGACTGCCATCGCCATCAGTGCGACCAGAAGGACGGGCAGGATTTGACGGCGTGTCAGCATGTTCATCGCTCCCTCTGGAGGATGCGAACTTCACACGGCGCCTGATCTCGAAAATACTGTGCGTCGGCCTCCGATCCAACGATCTCGCCGTAGTGCACCGGAATCGCGATGTTCGGCTTGATGATGCCGGCAGCTTCAACCGCCTGATCTGCGGTCATCACGTAGGTGCCGCTGACCGGCAAAATCGCGATGTCGGCGCTGATGTCCTCCATTTCGGGGATAACATCGGTGTCCCCGGCCACATAGATTCGGGTGTCATTCACGGTGAGGACGAAGCCGACGTGCCCTGCAGACTTCGGGTGAAAGCTCTTGTCCACGTTATAGGCCGGCACGGCCTGGATCTTCACGCCCCGGGCCGAGAGTTGGTCGCCGGCACGCACCGTTCTTACCGGCCCACGGAGCTTTTTCGCAGCCCCTGGGTTGGCTACGACTACCGTCTCATCAGTGCGGATCTTAGCGATGTCATCCGTGGAGCAGTGATCGTAGTGCTCGTGGGTAATCAGAATCAGGTCGGCTGGTGGCGCGCCGGCAGGTAACTTCCATGGGTCCACGTAGATCACGGCGCTGGGGGCATCGATGCGCAAACTCGCATGTCCTAGCCAGTGGATATTCTCAATCATCTTGCGCCTCCTCACGCTGCTTAACTTCGATTCGACTTTCCGGGACCGCATACAGGTTGCCGCCAAGGTGCAGCAAGGGCTTCTTCTCCTCATCTTCGCCGAGCAGCCACGTCTCGTCGAACGCCTCCTCGTCGGCCTTGGCCGCCAACACCTCGCCGACAAACCAGACATGGTCGCCCAATTCGATGGCCTCCACCACGCCACACTCAATATGCGCCAGACACTCGTCAATCAGCGGGGCATCGATCTCGTCGGCGTCAGCTCCTGTCAGCCCTAACTCGCTGAGCTTGTCATCCACGTCTCGGCCAGAGATATGGCCGGCCCGATCAACCTGTTCGGCAAGCGGGCGGCCAGGGATGTTTAGCACAAAAGCCTCGCTGCGGCGAATCAGGTCGTGGGTCATGCGGGTGAACGCGATGGCGATGCCAATTCGCGGCGGGTCATAGCTGACCGGCGATATCCAGGAGGCCGGCATTACGTTGACTTTGTCGAGGTAGCGGGTCGTTACCAGCGCCACAGCGCCCGACTGCACCAGGCGATAGGCTTGCCAGAGAGGAACGTCTTTCTTCATCGGCGGATGCCCACCTCCCATCGAATTCTGCTACCGCCAGTATAACCCACCACAGCGCCGGAGTCAAGATGTGTTTTGAGCCGCAGACGAGCCGTGGGGAAAGTGTAGTGAGAGCGAAGCATAGGCGTGATCTGTCAGCCACTCTGCCAGCCTGAGACCGGATTCGCTTCGATTTTTCACTTCTGATATAATAAGCCAACGACTCACTCCACTCATTTGTGTAGCCCGCGGCTACTTTCACTCGGCGGGTTGCCCCAGGGAAAGCAACGTGACATGACTAAATCCGGTAAATCGCTGGAAGCAGACGTAGTCATCGCCGGCTCGGGGCCTGGCGGCGCAACGGTGGCCCGGCAACTGGCCCGGGCCGGCAAGCGCGTGATCTTGTTGGAGCGTGGCAAGGATCACCGACGGAGGTTCTACTTCGGGACTTACCTGGGTGCGCTGCTCTACACAGATCGGGCCAGTCTGCTCTTCACGCGGGAAGGCCTCAACATCGTCCGTCCGTTGATGACCGGCGGCGCGACGAGCATGTACTGTGGCTCAGCAGCGCCACCGCCGGCCTGGCTCAAGAGCGACTACGGCATTGACCTGGACACCTTCGCTCAGGAAACCATCGATGAACTCAGCATCGCCCCGCTGCCGGCAGACCTGCGTGGGGAAGCCTCGACCCGGATCGCTGAAGCGGCCGCATCGATTGGCCTGGAGTGGCAGCCGCAGCCGAAGTTCATGAGCCCGGCGCGCTCCCCCAACTTTGACTGTGGCGCACACTGTATGCTGGGCTGTCGATGTCGGGCCAAGTGGAGCGCGAACGAGTATCTCGACGAGGCAGTCGCCGCCGGCTGCCAACTGCTCACCCAGGCGAAGGTGGAACGCGTGCTGATC
>CAYYSH010000042.1:0-13527 GCA_964474265.1 uncultured Anaerolineales bacterium | reverse complement strand
GATGCCCTCGTCAGCCAGCCGGCGCAGCGCAGCGGTCAGTGGCAGGTTTTTGTGGAGGGTCAGTGCGTTGTGGGCGATGGTGACGTGGGAGCCGGCCAGCAACGGGCGCAACCGGGCTACGAGCCGATCACGCAGCAGCTCAAAGTCGGGAGGCACGTTCCCCTGTGCCAGGGACCGACCAATGGCCAGCACGTCCGGGTGGCGAGAGTCTATCTCTGGAATGCGGTGGAAGGTGACTTGTGGGTGGAATGACTCACCGCGCCCAGCGATGACGTGCACGCCATGACCGACCTGGCTCAGCAGCCGGGCATGGTGGTAAATGGTACTTTCCACGCCGCCCACCACAGGCGGGCCGGCGTAGTGCAGGATGGTAATCTTCATCATGTATGCGTTATTTGGAGCCTGTCCGAAAACGGCTTCTGTATCCGGCCTCTTAGTGCGGGAAGCCGGGTCGATGATTACATCCCCAGGCATTCGCTCAGCAGGGCAACCAGGCGTTTTTCCAGCACGTGGTAGGAGTAGTAGCGCCGGCCAAGTTCGTAGTTGTGTTCTACCATCACGGCTGTCCAATCGGGGTCGCTGAGAGCACGTCGCGCCTGCTGGACCGTGTCCTGGGTGATGAAGTCCTCGAAGCCGATCACCTGGAAGCCTTTGGGTTGGATGTCGGTCTTGAAAATTTCGTAGGTGCTGATGACGATAGGCCGGCGGTAGTAGATTGTTTCCAGGAAGGCGTTGCCGAAACCCTCAACGGTGGAAGGGTAGGTGACCAGGTCTGCCTGCTGATAGACATCGGCCAGACTGAAGACCTTGCGCCCATCGGGTGTCTGGCCCCGCTCATAGCTGATGACGTCGGCAGCGAACACCGTGGGCACACCCATGAGGCCGGCGTAGTCCCGCAGATACTCAGCATAGGCATGGCCTTCGTCTCCTGAAGCGTGGGAGATGACAAGGGTGCACTTCACTCCCAGCCGCCGGACCAGTTCGATGGCGCGCTCAATGCGCTTCCGAGGCACGATCCGGGTTGGCTGGAGGATCAGGTACTCGTCGGCCTCCAGGCCGAGGGCCGGCCGGACCTGGCTGGCATAGGCGTCTAGTGCGGGCGGCGGGGTGTCGAAGTCCATCACGTTAGGAATGAGCATGGAGCTGGCGCCGGTTCGAAGCGCCAACTGGCGGGCGGCAAACGAGTTGATCACCACGTGGTGAATGGAGTGGGACGTGGGCGGAAAGGCGGCGCGCAGGTAGTCGCCGGCTGCGCTCACGGCGTAGCGTTTACGCTCCCAGGCGAAATCGTGGTGATGCCCGATGGCAGGTATATCTGTTTCGGTGATGAGTTCTGTCAGTGCCAATCCGAGGGGGACGTTCATGGGTAAGGACAGGGCATTCTCCGCGATCAACAGGTCCAGGCCGCGCGTGCGCACGAACCGGTGTAGGTGCTCCTTCAAGTGGTCTTTCAGCGTTTGAATAGCTCGGGAGGTGTCGGAGGAGCGGCGGTAATCGTCGAACAGGTCACTGTTGATGGCCTGGATGGTGGGGTGTTTGAAGTGCGCCTCCGGCACGATGTAGGTGTGATCTTCTGGCCAGTCGGATTCGCCGGCGAAGCAGAAGCATTCGTGGCCGAGCTGTGTGAGGATCTTGACCCACTTGGCGGTCTCCAGGGAAACCCCATCCGTGCCGGCCAGTCGTGTGGACACAAATCCAATACGTGCTCGCTCTTGGTAAGCCATCTGTTCCGCGGAAACTCGCTCTATTCTCAGAAGCTGGCGAGAAGCTCTTGCAGTTTACGTTCCAGCACCTCCAGGGAGAAATGTTCCTGCGCGATGGCGTAGTTGTGCTCCACCATGCCCCTGGCCTGGTCTGGATCGTTCAGCAGTTCGCGTGTCTTCTCTACAGCCTCATCGTCCACAAATCCGTCCAGTTCGATAAACTGGAAACCCAGCGGCCGGATGTCTGCATTGTAAACCGGGTAGCGGTTGATGACTATGGGGCGCTTGAAGTAAACGGCTTCCAGTAGGGCATTACCGAAGCCTTCATACAGGCTGGGGTAGGTGACAAGTGCGGCGTGTGGGTAAGCGTCCCACAGGGAGTAAATCTTGTGGCCATCAATCGTAGCCCGTTCTGTGCCGATCATGTGGTCGATGAGGCGCAGATCAACACGCATCACGGCAGCTTCCCTCTTCAGCCAGAGCCAGTAAGAAAGCCCCTCGTCGTCAGCGCGATGCGTGATGAAGAGGTGAGCGTTGGGCAGCCCCAGGCGGTGGACCAATTCCAGCGATAATTCGATGCCCTTGCGCTGGATGACGCGGGTTGGTTGCAGGATGAAGAGGTCGTCTTCGTTCAGGCCCAGCATCTCGCGCAAGTCTCTGTTGTAGTTATCCAACCCAGGTGGGGGCGTGGCGAAATCGTGCACATTCGGGATCACGGTCGAGTCGATGCCGCGCCGGGCTTTCAGGCGCTGCTGGGCGATGGTGTTGATTGTGACGTGTTGGATGGAAGGTAGTTTGGCTGGAAACGTGGTGTCCAGTAAATCCAGGATGGCGTTGGTCTGATACCGCTGGCGCTCCCAGAAGAAGTCATGATGATGAGCGATGGTGTTGATGCCCAGCTCGGCGATCAGACCGGTCAGGCAAACGCCCAGTGGCAGGTTCATCGGTATGGTGAGGGCGTTCTGGACGATAATGAGGTCGAGCCGATTTGAGCGGATGAAGTGACGTAAAGGGGCGCGGAGTTCGTCTGCTAGAGTGTAGATTTCATCGCACAGTTTTTCGGTGTCTGGTTCGGCGTCTGGGCCAAAGGCGCGCTGGCTTAGCATAACGATGGACTGGTGGTCGAAGTGGAGAAGCGGAATCAGGGTGCCGCCGGCTGCGTAGCCGCCCAACTCACCTGCGCAAAAGAACAGATCATGGCCCATGCGGCGCAGCACCCGAGCCCACTTTTCCACCTCCAACGACACACCGTCGGTCCCATTCAGGCGCGTTGCAATAAAGCCAATCCGCATCGTTGACCTTGTTCCTCCTGGAAGGTGGAGTTCTGCATAGCGTGGACGCGTTGCCCACAGTGTGCTATATCCATGGCGTGACAGGTAACATTTTAGCACACGTGCCGACGGGAAACAAAGTTAATCTCGTGAAAATGGGGACAAAGTCGCCTGCTCATGCCTGTGTTACCCCTTCACGCCGCCGGCTGCGAGCCCTTCTTCCAGGAAGCGCTCCAGGGCCAGGAAGAGGATTACTACGAGGAGTGTAATGATCGTTGAAGCTGCCATGACGACGTGCGGGCGTGGGCTGGGGTCGTTGAAGATCGTATTGATCTGGATCGGCATCGTGAACATATCGCGGCTGTTCAGGAACACGAGGGCATAGAGGAACTCATTCCAGGCGATCATGAAAGTGTAGATGGCGACGGAGACCAAAGCAGGAATGGATAGCGGGAGCGTGATGCGCCAGATGACGCCCAGCCGGCCACATCCGTCGATCAGGCCGGCCTGTTCAATCTCCGATGGGATGGTCCGGAAGTAATTCGCCAGCATGTACAACGCCACGGGAAGCGTCTGGGCCAGATAGGTGACGATCAGAATGGGCAGGTTGTCCTGCACCTCAAAGCCGAGTTGGGCGCCGATCCGCGCCAGCATGGCAAACAGAGGAATGATCAGCAGGATACCCGGGAACAAATAGACGATCAAAATGCTGTTCAGAAGTAGTTCTTTTGTCAAGATTTTTTCGCGAGGGCGAAAGCGCGGTCGAGAGGTCACATACCGTTGGTGATTGACAGTACAATGTCCGTGGTCATGCTGTCTTCAGCCGGGTCGGAGCCATTGCAGCCGATACAGCAGGTGTGGCCGTTGATGTGTTGAAACAATCTGGATGGCCGGCCACACCGGGGACACCATTGACTAGTTGAGAAGACGAAAAGTGCCTGATTGAGACCAATGTAGATGGTGACTTGGTCTGTCTCCACCAGGCCTACCATGAGGTCCTCCTTTTGAAGGGAGCAGGTCACTCCGGATGCGGACCGTGTTTGAATACGCAGTTGAGGGTCCCGTGGGGTTGGAGTTCTCCATGATCGGGCACATTATACACGCTATGCCGGGGACCAATCGGCCTGGAGTATGAAATTGATGTGAAATACGGGGTGCAAGGGTAGAGGTGGCTGCCTGCTCCCGTCCCACTTCGGCACCGGTGTTGTTCAGCTCTCTGGTGCCTATTTCCCCCAGCCGCGCTGCTCGACTGCCGCAAAAATGTCAGTATCGCTGATGATACCCACGATCTCGCCGTCGGATTCTACGGGCAGCCGGCGGATGTTGTTCTCGATCATGATCACCGAGCAGTCGCGGATTTCTGTGTCTGGGGGGACCGTAATCAGCGGCGAACTCATGATTTCCCGTACTTCCAGATGGTCCGGGTTCTTGTTCTGGGCGACGACCTTGTTCAATACATCGCGCTGGGTCATGATGCCCCAACCCTCGTCTCCCAGATCTACGAGCACACTGGAGATGCCCTGCTCTCGCATGAGGTGGAGTGCCCCTGTGACGCTCATGGTGGGTTCTACGGTCACCACAGGGCTTGTCATAATGTCCGAGGCCAGGCATAGTGGTTGGCTGGGTTGCCCGCCGGCCACCATGGACGCCGGCGCAGCCTGCGCGAATCGGCCTGGTGCTTTGCGGAGGCGCTCCGGACGCCCAACAGCGCGGCGAAGCTCGGCTATGTTGTCAGCCACAGATGCCCGGTCATTGAAGATAGCTGTGCCGGCCACCAGTACGTCGGCGCCAGCGGTCACGGCCCTGGGTGCTGTCTCCGGGGTAATCCCGCCGTCGATCTCAATCTCGATCGGGAGTCGCTTCATCTCCAAGATCTCACGGAGTTGCCGCACTTTTGAGAGCGTTCCCTCGATGAGTGTCTGGCCTCCAAAGCCAGGATTGACTGACATGACCAGGATGAGATTCACATAATCAAGGATAGGTTCGACCAGGCTGACGGGTGTGGCCGGATTCAGGGCCACGCCGGCCATTGCACCAGCCTCGCGAATCTGCGTTACGGTGCGGTGGAGGTGTGGGCAGGTTTCCACATGGACCGTCACCATTTCTGCACCGGCCTCAACGAAGTCATCGATCAGGTTCTCCGGCGACTCGATCATCAGGTGAACGTCCAATGGCAACGTTGTGACGCCGGCCAGGGCCCGGACAACGGGTACACCGATGGTCAGGTTCGGGACAAAATGCCCATCCATAACATCGACATGGATATAGTCGGCGCCGGCCTCCTCTGCTTCTCGCACTTGAGCGCCCAGCCGCGCAAAATCCGCGGCCAGAATCGATGGTGCTATCTTTATCATCTTTCCTCCTCCGTTAATCTCGACTGATCACAGACACCCCCTCAGGCGACCCTACTACAACCAAATCTGCCATGTCCAGGAACAGGCCGTTCTCGACGATGCCAGGTTGAACGCTGAGGGTGGTGGCCAGGGTGTACGGATCGTCGATGCCGGCGAATTGACAGTCGATAATGTAGTGCCCGCTGTCAGTCACGTAAGGTTCCCCGTTGGCAGTGCGACGCAACGTGGGTGTAGCACCTAATGCCTCCAGATATGTCATCTGGAGGCGCCAGCCGAAGGGAACGACTTCAACGGGAAGTGGAACGTGGGTGCCAAGTTGCATGACCAATTTGCTCTCATCCACGGCGATGATCAGCTTCCGGGAAGCCACCGCAACAATTTTCTCCCAGAGGAGTGCCCCACCGAGGCCCTTGATGAGATTCAAGTCCGGGTCAACTTCGTCGGCCCCATCGATGGTCAGATCCAGTCGCTGGTGCTCATCTAGCGTGGTCAAGGGAATCCCAAACTCGCGTGCTCTCTCCGCGGTGGTGCTGGACGTGGGAACGGCGGCGATATCGGAGAGTTCGCCCCGGCTGATTTGCTCACCGAGCCGGCGAAGTGCGTAGAAAACGGTTGACCCGGTCCCCAGGCCCAGGATCATGCCGCTCTCTACAAACTCGGTCGCCCGCTCCGCAGCGCTTCGTTTCAGTGTATCCTTGGTCACGATAGTATCGTGTTATACCACTGATTGTGAGAATGTCAAGTCAGCATCTCGTTGTTCATCGTTTGCCAATGTAGATCCGAGCAGCCGTTTATGGGGTTTGCTGGGGTTGAAGGAGGCACTGGTGCGCTGGTGTTGGGGCACGATGGTCCTACGAAAGATGTGGGTTATAGTTTGGGGCAGGCCGGCGCTACTTGTGAGCGGGGTTTGTATCGATACAAGTTGAGGGTGTGTGATTGTCGCGTGGTAATAGGGGCCGTGGCCGGCGGTTGGCATGCCGGCCTGGCCTGCCATTCGATGGACTCGCACTCAGGTTTCCCAACGAGGGGCTCCGTGATTTCACTCGTCCGTTAGAAGACTGTGCAAGATTGCACGCCGGCTATTCGGACTCCGGCGTTTGCAGTATAGTTGACAGGTCATCGATAAGGCGTCGGAATACCTCGTGGGTCAGCGTGATTGGCACCTGAGTACGCCGGTACTCGTTGTTGGGCTGGCGATAACGGAAGAATTGGACACGGGGGACGCCGTTGTGGCGCGTCAGCCGGCCCTCATAGAACTCGATCTTCTTGTCTTCAACCAGCGGCGGAGAGCTTCGCATCTGCACCTGATCGCGTGCGAGATCGCGCTCGATCAGGGCCAGCGGCTCCCACAAGTAGATCACCCGCTTGCTGATAGCCTGTGCCAGTGTTTCCAGGGACGCATCTCGGTTGTCGCCCCAGACACTCAGCGTGCCAAGGGAGACCCCAAGGCTGTCATAGGCATACACTTCAGCTTCCACGCCAGTACGTTCGTCCTGCAAGGTGATGGTGAGCGGCTTCTCTTGCGTGGGCCTGTTGCCGCTTTCCACGACGAGGTGCTGCATATGTTCCAATGCTTTGATACCAATACTCATTGAACCTCTCCTTCCCTATTGAGCCCATGAACCAGGGTGTCACAGAGTGCCAGGTGAGTGCATTCGACTGTTCACCTGCTTCTGGTGCCTGGGCTCTTTAGCTCAGTTTCCGGGACCGATGGTCACGACCATCGAAACTCAGTCGTTGTGGTGTGTCCTCAATCACCGTATCGATGTGCACTGGACGAGTCCAGAGCTTGAAAATATTCTCCAGCGTGTCGCGCGCATAGTCTAATTTCAAATCGACACCTTCGTGCTGATGCGATAGTAGCAGCTCACCCCGATTGGCATAGTTGGCATCCTGCACTAAAATGATGGGTTGGCCGCCGTTGGTCAATGCGAATAGCAGCTTCTTTTTGATCGCCTCAAATTCCCTGCTCTCGATTTCGAATTGTCCCCGGCGCTGGTTGTAGCCGTAGGTGAATAGACGATGCCGGCGAGCAAAGTCCTCTGTCATGAATGTGTCGATAAATCCCACGTCATTGTAGATTCGCCGCACTTCAAAGATTTTCTCACGTCCCAGGCCGAGTTTCAGATCCCAGTTGGCTTTGGTCTGCAAGTCATCGCACTGTTCGTAGTCCTGGCCGAATCGCCCCTTGTCCCATCGCTCTTCAATGTCGCGGAATAGCTCCAGGCCGAGCTTGTAGGGATTCAGCCGGCCTGGATGCATGGCCACGGTGCCTGAGTGGTGATCGGCATAGTCGATGACTTCGGCCTCGGTCATGACTCCCGATTGTGTCATGATGGTCGAGTGCCAGTATGATGCCCATCCCTCGTTCATGATTTTAGTCTGGCGTTGCGGCAAGAAGTAGTATGCCTCCTCGCGGATGATGGCCAAGACATCTTGCTGCCACGTGTCCAGCGGTGCGTGCTCCAGCAGGAAGAGCATCACATCACGCTCAGGATCGACCGGAAAGCGCTTCTTCCGGGCTTCCTGTTCCTCACGCAGACGTCTGGCCTCTTCTGCCAGGACCTCCGGCGGGTTGATGAAGGTGTCCATGTAATCCTTAGCCGGCAACTCTCCGGGCCGGCGTCGAACCACCACCGGCTCTTCTTCCCCGTCAGGCTGCACGTTTGACCGCCGCCGGATCCCGGGCATGTGCGGGTCAATCAGGTTCTCGATGGACAGGCAGATATCAATGAAATCCTCGACCTCGTCTTCACCGTATTTATCCATATAACGGCGAATGCGCGTCGCGTGGTTCGCCATCTCATCCATCATCTTGCGGCTGGTGTGGGCGAACCACAGATTATTCTTAAAGAAGTCAGAATGCGCATAAACGTGTGCCATCACCAGCTTCTGATCCACGGGCTCGTTGGACACGAGCAGGTAGGCATAGCAAGGGTCATTGTTGATGACCATCTCATAGATCCGGTGCAAGCCGTAAGCGTAGCTTTTTCTGAGCCGCTCGTACTCCATCCCGAAGGACCAGTGCGGGTAGCGATTAGGGAATCCGCCAAGCGCTGCGACCTGGTTCATCTGGTCGAAGTCCAGCATCTCATAAATCACTTCGAAGAAGTCCAGGCCGTAGTCGATGGCTACCTCTCGAATTTCGTCGCGCACTTTGGCCAAAGAGGCCGGCAGTTCTGTTGTCATAGCTACAATACTCTTCTTGTTGATAGATTCTGGCTGCCGATCACGGATTACTGATCACTGTCTATTTGCCTTTGCCAAGGAATGTGCGAATGGCATCATAGATACCATCGCGATCCGGGATATCGGCCACGACGAGCTTTTCTTCACTTGGAAAGGCTTCTTCCAGATCGGCTAGAAACTCCCCGCTACCGTAGTAGCTACGCACCTGACCGTAACAGAACAGGTTGGACTTTGGTAACAGGTGGTTCTCCAGAATCTCCATACACTTGCGTGTATCGTCGCCGCCCCAGTTGTCACCGTCGGAAAAGTGGAACGGGTAGATGTTCCACTCCTCTGGATCGTATTCCTCATCAATCAACTTACTACACAGCGTGTAGGCCGAGGAGATGAGTGTGCCGCCGCTTTCCCGCAGATGGTAGAATGTATGCTCATCGACTTCTCTGGCGACGGCGTCGTGGACAATGTACCGGGTCTCAATGTTCTCGTACTGGTGCTTCAGCCAGGTATCGATCCAGAACGCGGTCAGTCGGACCATCTCCTTCTGCTCGTCGCCCATGGAGCCGCTCACGTCCATCATGTAGATAATCACGGCGTTGCTCTCGGGGAGATGCTTTACCCGCCATGATCGATACCGCTTGTCTTCCCGAATCGGCACGATGAGCGGGTTGGACGGGTCGTAGGTCCCGGAGGCCATTTGCCGCTTCAACGCTTCTCTGTACGTCCGCTTGAAGTGACGCAGGCTCTCCGGGCCGACGCGCCGGATGCCCGTGTATCGATCCTTCTCCGAGATGATGTTTTTCTTGCCGCGGGGTTCGATGTTGGGGAGTTCCAGTTCCTCGGCCAGTAGCTCTGCCAGCTCATCGTAGGTTAGCTCGACCTCGAGGATGTGCTGGCCCGGCTGATCGCCGGCCTCCCCAGTGCCCGCTTCGCCTTCAGCCGGCCCCAGGGGGGTGCCAGGCTCGCCTTCGCCCTGGCCCACCCCCCCGGTCTGCTTGTGGCCGAACTTGAAGCGCGGTATCTCGATCTGCGGCACCGGGATGCTCACGACATCCCGACCGCGCCGGCCAATCATCTCACCCTGCGACATGTACTTGCGCAGATACTTCTTGATGTGGCCGCGCACGACCTCTTTGAAGCGCCGGCTGTCTCGTTCGATCTTTGCAACCATCATGTGCTAGTTCCTGATATCGCGCACGTCCCCGCGAGCGAAGATGCTGGCTACGTAGTTCAACACGTCAGTTGCGCAGACCTGGCAGTAGCCGTACTTTTCGATCATCCGGCTCTTGACGACGTCGATCTTCTCCTGCGTCTCTTGATCCACAACGCTGGTGACGAGGCTGGTGAGCTTGATGCTGTCCTTCTGATCTTCGAACAGCTTTAGCTCTAGTGCCTTCTGCAGTCGCGGGTTAGAGTCATAGCGGAACTGCTTGCCATCCAACGCCAGCGCGGCGATGTAGTTCATGATCTCGCGGCGGAAATCGTCCTTCCGGCTTTCCGGGATGTCGATCTTTTCTTCCACAGATCGCATCAGGCGCTCATCCGGCTCTTCATCTTGGCCAGTAAACGGGTTGCGAACTTTCTCCCGCTGGGTGTAAGCGCGGACGTTGTCGATGTAGTTGGCGGCCAGGCGCTGAATGGCTTCCTCGTCGGCAGTGATTGCTCGCTGTACTTCGCTCTTGACGATATCTTCGTACTCTTCTTTGACTACCGCAAGCAGCTCTCGATAACGCTGGCGTTGTTCCTCACTGTTGATGAGGGAGTGGTGCTTCAAGCCGGCCTCTAGCTCGGACAACACCATGAACGGGTTGACGCAACCGTCAGGATAGCGTGGATCGACTGCACCGTCACGCCGCAGGCTGCTGGAATTCACCAACGCGTTTGAAATCTTGTCCTGGATGTAGCGTGGTGAGATGCCCTCCATGCCTTCACGCTGTGCTTCGGCTTTCAACTCTTTCACGGAGTCCTCGGTGAAGCCGCGGAGGGTCTTCCCGTCGTAGAGCTTCATCTTTTGCAGCAAGGTGAGGCCGGCGTGCTTCGGCTCTTCCAGCCTTGTCAACACGGCCCACATTGCTGCCAGCTCAATCACGTGGGGTGCAATATGCTTCCCAACGATCTGGTTCTGGTTGAAATCTTTCTCGTAGATCTTGATCTCGTCACTGAGCCGGGTGATGTACGGAATATCGATCTTAACCGTTCTGTCACGCAGTGCTTCCATGTACTCGTTATTCTGAAGCTTCCGGTACTCAGGCTCGTTCGTGTGACCGATGATGACTTCGTCGATGTCTGTTTGCGCGAACTTCTTGGGCTTGATCTTATGTTCCTGCGAGGCTGTTAGCAGATCATACAGGAACGCCACATCTAGCTTCAGTACTTCGATGAACTCTACCAGGCCTCGGTTGGCGATATTGAATTCGCCGTCGAAGTTGAAGGCCCGAGGGTCTGAATCGGAGCCGTACTCGGCAATCTTCCGGTAGTTGATGTCCCCGGTAAGCTCCGTCGAGTCTTGATTCTTCTCGTCTTTCGGCTGGAATGTCCCGATGCCGCGCCGATCCTTCTCGGACAGGATCAACCGCTTGACCCGTACGTGCTGGACCACCTTCGTCCAGTCGCCGTCGTATCGCTCCAGGAGACGCTTGAAGACGAACCGGCAGGCCGGGCAGAGATCGCCCTCGATGTAAATCCGCTCGTCCTCTGGCAGGCCGGCGTTGAGTTTCGCCAGGGCTTCCTCTCGGAAGCGAGGAGGGATCAAGTGCAATGGCTCCTCATGCATCGGGCAATCGAAGTGATCATCGTCGGTCTCCCAGCCGAAGGTGTACAGTGCACCTTCCGGCGTCTGCGAGTACTGTTCCAACCCTTTCTTCAGGAGCCGGACGATGGTGCTCTTGGAGCTGCCGACAGGTCCATGTAGTAGGAGGACGCGCCGCTCCGTGCCATAGCGGTGGGCCGCTGAGTGGAAAGCGTCTACCAGTTCCATCAGATGCCGGTCCAGGCCATAGATCGCATCCTTGCCGTCATCGATGGGGTCATCGAAAAACTTGTAGCGAATGATCGTTTCTTTATTCTCAACGTACTCTTCTGTTCCGTGCGACAGGATCATGTCATAGAGCCGCTGGAACGCCGAGCGCGTGACCTTGGGGTTCTTGGCGACGATGTCCAGGTATTCTTCAAAAGTGCCTTCCCAATGCTGGTCCTTGAATCGCTCGGTGTCCTGCAACTCGTTGATCAGCGCAATGATGGACTTACCATTGCGTTGTCCGTTCGTCTGGGGTTGCACCTGTTCTGACATTGACATACTGTACATAACCTCCATTTGGCGGTATCCGTGGGCAGGGCCGTAACCGCGGTTTTGTCTTTTGGCCTCCGGGTGCAAAAAACCCCATCTGAGCCACGGGTCGTGGGGTGATGGGGCATGCAGGTCGCCGGGGCATATGTGCTGCCAAATGGCTTTGTTGTTTTCTATAACGTGGCAGGATACAGAAAGTTCCGAACAAACAGAAACCGACCCAGGCATATGACCGTGGGTCGGTTGTTAAGGTTCGATTGTGTGCGAGTGTGGTTGCCTAACCTAGCACCCGATGATGTCCTCCTGAGGTGTTCGACTTGAGCATTTTGCCTGACATTGGCCCACCCAATGTGATGGACTGCCGACTTCCTGGTCGGCGCAAAGGCCGGTCGTTTGTTCGACGCCGGCTATTATACCAGACATTATCGAATGCGTCAAGTACCGTGTAAGACGTTTCGGTTTCCGTCGCCATTTAACTACAAGGACTAGTGCTAGATGGCTCTTAAATTCCCACATATTGTGTGACGATTCGACCCTGGTGGTCACTTAACTAATAGATGTCATTAATGAAAGAATTCTTACGGATCGGACGGGCCGTCAGGTCACGGTCGAATCGCCATATCCGCCGGCCTTTGCGCAACGTTCATGTGATGTCCATTATACCCCGTAAGTCTGGCAGTAGGGCCTCAGGCATGTGAAATTCGCATAAAAATTGCTGTGCATGTCTGAGGTGTGTTGGGCATAGTGGCGACCTTGCCCGCGTGTGAGAGCCAAAGTCGCCACTACCTGCCCATTTGGTCCACATCCATATCATATAGCAAACGTTGTGCTGTCGTCTATCCCTCGACGGGTGATCTTGTGGGCGATTTCGACCATCCTGAAGGGTGAGTGGCAGTCGCTCGCGGGGGTGAGAAAGGGTCCTGTCAGGGCCGGCGCACGACCTGGAAGTCTGGTCCCTCCTTCGTCGTCAGGTCTACCGTCACCTCGCGACCACCAAATCCGTGGACGCTGCAATGAGCCCGCACTGTTACCGTGGTGACTCCCTCTGGAATCGTGAGCCGGCTTTGAGAGCGGGTGAAGGGCTGTTCGTTTTCGTGAGGGTGAAGCAGCACGCGGGTGAAGGCATCGCCGGCGTTTACCTTGAGCACTGTGCCATCCGGCGTTACCACGTCCCAGCCGTCGGCATAGTGATCCCAGCCCTCGTCGTTGTGCCGGACAGTGACGTCGAATCGCCATGTGCCATCGTCGGCCTGTGTGGCCTTCACGAACATCACGTTGGCCTCGTCGAGGTCCAGGGTCTGTGTCGGCATGGGCTGTCGCTCCTGTGTGGGTTCAGGCGTGCGCGTGGCCGTGGCCCCACCCGGTTGTTCGGTCGGACCAATGGCGGACGGGCCGGCTGCCTGGCACGCTGACAAGAAGAAAAGAAGCAGGGTAATGACGAGCGCTTTTCGTACATGCATGGCGGGTTGATGGCAATGGTACTGCAAATCGAGGGCAGAGGCAAATAAGCGCCGGCTGGCCTCCCACTGCCCATTCGCAGTAAAATTGTGAGCGCGAATAACTCCGGGGGCAAGACTTCCAAAGGGAGTTGGCCATGACCGAGATATTTGACCACACAGTGTTCTTGTCACCTTTCACCTGGCGCTATGGCAGCCAGGAGATGCGCCACATTTGGAGCGAGGTGCATCGCCGCCGGCTGTTTCGCCGCATTTGGGTTGCCCTGGCGG
>CAYYSH010000041.1:12614-13556 GCA_964474265.1 uncultured Anaerolineales bacterium | reverse complement strand
GTTGTGGTAGACCGGTTGATTATGCGACACGGCGAAAATGGCTCCGAGACAGCGTCAAAAGGTGGCGTGGACCGAGCTCGTCTCGCCGATTCGATTGAGACTGCCCTGGAGCTGGGTGGTGGCACCCTGATTGTGAGCCTGGTGAATGGCAGTGGGCCTCCGCAGGACATCCTCTTTAGCGAGCACTTTGCCTGCGTCGAGTGCGGGATCAGCCTCCCGGAGATCGAGCCCCGTTCTTTCTCGTTCAATAGCCCCCACGGCGCTTGTCCGACATGCCAGGGCCTGGGCAGCCGCATGGAGATGGATCCGGAATTGATCGTTCCCAATCCGGATCTCAGCATCCGCCAGGGTGCTATCGCGCCCTGGAGCTCAGGCAAGAACAGTGAAGGCTACTACATGCAGCTTCTCAAAGGCGTGGCCCGGCACTACGGCTTCTCAATCGACACGCCGTGGAAAGACCTGCCGGCCCGTGCGCGCCACGTGGTCTTGTACGGCAGCGGACGCGAGCGCATCACGCTGGACTACGAGAATCGGTATGGTCGACGGCGCCGCTACGAAACCACCTACGAGGGGGTGATCCCCAATTTGCAGCGCCGGCATACGGAGACAGACTCCGACTACGTCCGCTCCGAAATCGAGAAGTACATGACCACCCGCCCCTGCCCATCGTGTAATGGTGCGCGGCTCAAGCCGGAGTCGCTGGCTGTGACCGTCGGTGGAAAGAGCATTGTGGATGTCACCCGCATGAGTATTGCCGAGGCTAGAGACTGGGTCGAGCGCCTGCGTGGGAATGCGCCGGCGACTGCCAGCACCGACGGGAAGAAAGACGAGGCACCGCTGCTCTCCGAGCGGGAGTTGATGATCGCCGGCCAGATCCTCAAAGAGATCAGCGCTCGCCTGGGGTTCCTGGCCGACGTCGGGCTCGATTACCTGACGCTGGAC
>CAYYSH010000041.1:0-12604 GCA_964474265.1 uncultured Anaerolineales bacterium | reverse complement strand
GCTCATGGGCGTGTTGTACATCCTGGATGAACCATCCATCGGCCTCCACCAAAGAGACAACGCGCGGCTCATCCGGACGCTGCTGAACCTGAGAGACCTGGGCAATACCGTGCTGGTCGTGGAGCACGACGAGGAGACGATCCGCTCAGCGGACTGGGTCGTGGATCTGGGACCCGGCGCCGGTGAGCATGGTGGGCAGGTGGTCGCTTCAGGGCCGCTCGAGGTGGTGATGAATACGCCGGCATCGATCACCGGGCAGTATCTGACGGGCAAAAAGCAGATTGAGGTGCCGAAGCGCCGGCGGGCCGGCAATGGCAAGGTACTGAAACTGCTCGGGGCAGCAGAGCACAACCTCAAAGAGATCGACGTGGAGTTCCCGCTGGGGAAGTTTATCTGCGTGACAGGTGTCTCCGGGTCCGGGAAATCCACACTGATCATCGAGGTGCTGTACAAGCGCCTGGCACAGATTATCTACGGGTCGAAGCAACGCCCCGGGGCACACAAGGGTATCGAAGGTGTGGAGAATCTGGACAAAGTCATCGACATTGACCAGTCGCCCATTGGTCGGACACCGCGATCCAACCCCGCGACCTACACCAACGTGTTTACGCCCATCCGCGAGTTATTCGCTTCGCTGCCGGAGTCTAAAGTGCGCGGCTACAAGCCGGGGCGTTTCTCCTTCAACGTGAAGGGCGGTCGCTGTGAGGCCTGTAAGGGCGATGGCATCATCAAAATCGAGATGCACTTCCTGCCCGATATCTACATCCCGTGTGAAGTTTGCAAGGGCGCGCGTTACAACCATGAAACCCTGCAAATCCGGTACAAGGGTAAGAACATCGCCGAAGTGCTGGATATGACGGTCACGGAAGCGTTGGCATTCTTCGAGAATATCCCAACGATCAAGCGAAAGCTTCAGACGCTTTACGACGTCGGTCTTGGGTACATCAAGCTGGGTCAGCCATCGCCCACCCTCTCCGGCGGTGAAGCACAGAGGGTGAAGCTGTCGAAGGAGTTGAGCAAAGTCGCAACGGGCGACACGCTGTACATCTTGGATGAGCCCACGACCGGGTTGCACTTTGACGATGTGAAGAAGTTGCTGAACGTGTTGCACCGCTTGGTGGATGCCGGCAACACCGTGATCGTCATTGAGCACAACCTGGACGTGATCAAGAGCGCCGACTGGATCATCGATCTGGGGCCGGAGGGGGGTGAGGCCGGCGGAACAGTGGTCACAACCGGTACGCCGGAGGAAGTGGCGCAGAATCCCCGGTCGTACACCGGCCAGTTCCTCAAGAAGGTGCTCAACGGGCGCTGGATTCCCGAGCCCATCCGCTCAGACGGCGCAGCCTTATTGACCGTCGGTTAACCAGATCGCGACCTGCCGATGTGGCAGGTCGCGATCCGTCTTACGCCTCTTCGCCGGCGCGCGTGCCCTTCGCGCGCTCAAAGTACTCCAGGAGGTCTTTTTCTGCCTGGGTACGCCCCTGTTGGAATGCAAGTCTGGCGGCCTGGATGCGGGCCCGGAGGGTTGACTGCGTGTTCTCACCAGGCTTCGGCGCTATCAGCATGCCGGCTGACCCGCCTACGACCAGGCCAAAGATGAACCCACGGACGAAGTTTGTGATGTTCCTTAGCATGGCCGGCACTCCTGTCAAGTGTTAATGATGATGAGGAGAACCAACAGCAGAACCGCGATTGCGATCAGCGCGAACAAGATGATAAATGGCGCTACGATCGCCAGAATCGCTCGCCCCAGGTCAAAGCGGTTTGCGACTGCAGTGCCTTTCACGTAAATGGCCACGCCCCAGATGAAGGCGATGAGCCCAACCAGGGAGCCGATGTACGGGATAAAGCTAAATGCATCCAGAATATGTGGCACCGCCACCAGCGATGTGGCGGCAAGCATCTCGCGGATGGTTGCCGTGCCGCCCAGAAGCTTGGCGAATAGCAGCGTGACCACACCGTACAGCATCCACGTCGAAATCCATCCGAAAGGATAGGATAGCCACCGCCCCAGGGCCTGGAAGAAGTCCACCACGGGCTTGGGTGCCGGCGTGGTTTCTACGGCCACTTCAGCAATTTTGGCCCCCATTTCGATGCCGGCCTGCCAGTTCTGCATGAATATGCGCCAGAACTCCTCATCGCCACCAAAGGCACCAAAGGCGCGCATCTGATCCAGCATCTGCTCCATACCCTGCTGGAACTTCGCCATTTCCGCTGCCGGCGACGTTCGCACAGCCCCGATGAAACCAACGAGCGAGATGACCAGCCCAACAATCAGACTGATGGCGACAATGGTCATCAACCCGCGGGCAAAACCGTTCTCCGCGTCGCGCATTTTTTCGAAAGCGGTATCTTCGAGTAGCAACGCGCTCGTAATCGTCTGTGTCAGTTCGTTCATGTCTAGGACCCTCCTCCGACGGCGAAGCTGGCAATGGTTATGCCGAGGATAGCCAACCCGAAGGCGAACAGGAATAGCAGGATAAAGGGGATCACCGTCGCCCAGAATGCGCGCCAGGGACTGAGCTCGTGGGTGTTTTTGATGGCCAGGTAGTTGCAGATGAGCGCCCAAATGCCCAGGCCGGCGGTTTGCACATTCGGCAAAACGTGTACCACCCCGAGCATGCGTGGAGCTGCCGCCAGCGCTGTTGCGCCATAGGTCTGGTCCAGCCGGCCCTTTCCTCCCAGCGCCCGGGCTGACACAAACGCCAAAAACCCGTACAGCAACCACCCAACCACCAGCGCAATCGGGCTCAGGATCACGTTGATCAAAGCATTCGTGATGCTGGGAATGAACATGCGGGCGATTTGCCACCCCAGATCGAACGTTTGCCTGATACCCTGGATCGCCTGATTGCGCTCAGGCTCGGGGATGGTTTCCACCCACGGCATGCGCATCATCCCTTGCCAGATGGCATCCTGAATGGCACGAAAGTCCGGTGCCGTCAGCCGAAACAGAACGGCGCCCACGATGCTGACCAGCGCCACGATCAGGGCGACGCTGACAATGAAGGTGAGCCCACGAACGAATGGATTGGGGCTTTCGCGCATGTCTCGGAAGGCGCTCTCCTTCAGCAACAAAGCGTCGATAGCCTGACGGAAGGTTGTTGTGATAGCCTCCATAGATGCCTCCTCCCTGGTGAAACGATGTTGATGGGGAACGTGTGTTGCGTGTTGCAGTGAGTGATCCGGATATCCGCGTCACGGACTAAACAATGGGCGTGCTGGTCTCCTCACTCCCTCTCTACGTATGAACCGCAGCGCGAGTTGCAGTATTCGTGGACCTTGCAGTAGGCGCGAAAGCAGAGAGGCCGGCCTTGTCACTTAACAGCATACCACAAAACACCTGGGAAATCAACAGCTCCAGTCTGACAGCGGGGTTTGGCGATCCGCCGGCCCTTGCGGCCTTTCGGCATTGCCAGACCGGACTGAGTTCGCTATAATCGGGGAGTACAAAGTTTGAGCCGTTCGGTTTCCGTATCATCAACGTGCAAGGAGGCGCGTGTGCGATTCAGACGCATCATTGGTATCCTGATTGGGTTCCTGTTGCTCGCCGGCTGCACGGTGCCGGCATCGCCCCAGGAACCTAAGACGCTGAAGATCGGTGTTTTGCCTATCACCGACGTCGTGCCGGCCTACGTGGCCCAGGAGCAGGGTTACTACGCCGACGAGGGGATCGAGGTGCAGCTGGTACCGGTCGCCAGCGGTGCCGAGCGCGATTCCCTGATTCAGGCCGGCGGCATTGATGGCGAGCTCAACGAGTTGATCACCACCATCCTCACCAATGCCGGCAGCGAAACAAAGGTCCGCGTGGTCACCACGGCGCGCCGGCCCTTCCCAGACGTGCCACTCTTCTTTATCCTCTCATCTCCTGGCAGCGGAATCACGTCGGCTGAGCAGTTGAAGGGCGTCGAGATTGGCATCTCGGAGAACACGGTGATCGAGTATGTGACCGACCGCGTCCTCCAACGCCAGGGGTTCCAGCCCGACGAAATCGTGTTCACCAACGTGCCCCGGATTCCCGTCCGACTTGAGCTACTGCTCAACGACCAACTAAAAGCTGCGGTCCTGCCCGACCCGCTGGCCTCACTGGCGCAAATGCAGGGCGCGAGAGTGGTCTTGACCGACAACGTGTACCCGGAAGTGTCGCTCAGCGTGCTCAGCTTCCGGGAGGACATCTTGAAGGATCGCCCAAACACGGTGCGGGCCTTTCTGCGAGCCTGGGACAAAGCCGTGGCCGACATCAACGCTGATCCACGGAAGTTCCGCAATTTGCTCATCGAGAAGGCTCGCGTACCAGAGCCGCTGCAGGACCGCTACGACCTGCCCCCCTTCCCCGAGAAGGAGTTGCCCAGCGAGGCCCAGGTCGAGGACGTGGTCGATTGGGCGCTGGAGAAAGGGTTGATCAGCCAGCCGATGGGGTACGAGGAAGTCGTAGACCCTGCTTTCCGGAGGCAATGAGTGGCCGATCCCTTCGTCGTGATCCGGGACCTCAGCTTCCGGTATGCGGACGAACGTGAGCCGGTCTTCGAGGATTTTTCCTGGGAAGTCGATGCCGGCGAATCCTGGGCGGTGATCGGGCCATCGGGTTGCGGAAAGAGCACACTGCTGTACCTGCTGGCCGGCCTGCGCCAGCCCACCGCCGGCACACTCCTGGTGGACGGCTTCCCGGTCCCGCGTCCTCGTGCCTCCACCGGCCTGATTCTCCAGAACCACGGCCTGTTGCCCTGGGCTACCGTGTGGGAAAACGCGGCCCTCGGCGTGCGCATCGGGCATTTTTACAAAGACAAGAGCGTACCCGACGGCATCCCTCGCCCGTACCCGCCGGCCCTGCCGCTGAGCGAGGTCGATGAGTGGCTCGAGCGCCTGGGGATCGCCCACCTGCGGGACAAGTACCCGGCACAGATCAGTGGCGGCCAGAGACAGCGGGTCGCCATCGCACGCACGTTGGTCCTGCGCCCCAATCTGTTGCTGATGGATGAGCCTTTCAGTGCGCTGGATGCCATCACGCGCGAGGATTTGCAGGACTTGATTGTCGCGTTGCAGCAGGAGCTGGGCGTGACAACCATCACGGTGACGCACAACGTCGAAGAGGCGGCCTTTCTGGGCCGGCAAATCCTGATTCTGCACGGTCCTCCCAATCGTTGTGCCGACGCGATTGAGAACCCAGGCGCTGGCACACCTGGCTACCGGGGAACGACCGAGTTCTTGACCGTGACACGTACGCTACGTGAGCGTCTGGGGGAGAGACATCAGGTGTCAACATGAAATGGCGACAACTGTTCTTTGGGATCCTGGCCACTCTGGTTCTGTGGCAGATCGCGGCCTGGCTCATCCACCGCTCCATTTTGCCGGGGCCGGCTGTGGTGCTGGCAACGTTTGCGCGTGAAACCGTCTCAGGCGAGTTAGGCCGGCATCTGGCTGTGAGCGTTGTCCGGGTGTTGGCCAGCATCATCGTGGCCCTGGCTGTCGCCGTGCCGGCCGGGCTTGTGCTGGGCCAGAGCGCAATGCTGAACCGCCTGCTTTCACCGTTGATCTACATCGCTTATCCGGTCCCCAAGGTCGTGCTGCTGCCTGTCTTTCTGCTGCTATTGGGCATCGGAAATGCCAGCAAAATCGCCCTGATTGCGCTCATTCTTTTCTTCCAGGTTCTCGTCGTGGTGCGTGATCAGGCCAGCGCCATTCGCCCGGAGCTGGTTTTGAGCGTCCGCTCGCTGGGAGCCGGCCGGCGCGCTTTGCTGCGGTTCGTGTACGTGCCGGCCTCGGTGCCGGCCATGCTGACAGCTCTGCGCCTCAGCATTGGCACAGCGGTGGCGGTTCTCTTCCTGGCCGAGAGCTTCGCGACGACCAGTGGCCTGGGCTACTACATCATGATCGAAAGCTGGGGGCGTGTCGCGTACCCCGAAATGTATGCCGGCGTCGTGGCAATGAGCCTGCTTGGCCTCACGCTGTACTACGTGGCCGACTGGCTGGAACACCGACTGGCGCCATGGCTATTTGTGGAGTAATCAGCGCGCATGAGTCAACACACCACCATCGTGACCAGCGAATACGGCGACATCGGGCTGCCGCCGGCCATCCAACGGCTCCGTGATGGCGGTACAGCCCTGGACGCCGTGGAGACTGCCGTTCGCCTTGTGGAGAGCAACCCCGATGACCACACCGTCGGCCTGGGTGGGCTGCCCAACCTGCTAGGGGAAGTCGAGCTCGACGCCAGCATCATGGACGGGCGCACCCTGCGGGCCGGCGCGGTCGGCAGTCTGCGGGGATACGAGCACCCCATCTCCGTTGCCCGCAAGGTGATGGAGGAGTTACCCCATGTGCTCATTGTCGGTGCAGGAGCTGAGCGCTTCGCGGCTGAGATGGGCTTCGTCAGGCGCGATCTTCTCACCCCGGAGGCGGAACGCATCTGGCGACAGCGGCTGGAGGAGGAAATCCCGCCTGAAAGAGTCGGGGAACTGCGCTATCGCCAGCGCATGCGAGAGCTGGCCCGGCTGGCTGCAGACCCGGAACGTGCCAGCGAGACGGTGAACGTCCTGGCTCGCGATACCCACGGCGATATCGCCTGCGGGGTCAGCACCAGCGGCTGGGCGTGGAAGTACCCGGGCCGGCTGGGCGACTCACCAATCATCGGGGCCGGCGGCTATGCCGATAATCGCTACGGTGCCGCTGCCTGCACCGGGCGGGGCGAAATGGCCATCTGCCTTTCTACCGCGCGCAGCGTTGTGCTGTACATGAAGCTGGGAATGAGCGTCGAGGAAGCCTGCGTCGAGGCCATGAACGATTTTAGAGCCTTGCAGGACCCCTATGCCGGCGGCATCAGCATCCGGGCCATGGATCGGGATGGTAACCCGGCCGGCGCTTCGAATCGCGAGGGCGCGTTTCTGTGGTATTGGCAAGAGGGCATGGACGAGCCGGCGAAACTCCCGCTCATCCATGTGCAAACGGGACACTGACGGCTGGCAAGAGAACGCGCCGGCCTCCGCCGCCGGCACACGGCAAGTGCGCCGGCCAGGCGCCGGTCGAGTAACAGCACGATGGTGAAAGCTCTACTCGACCGGCGCTTCTGATCAGCTCGTTGGTGTGGCGGCCGGTGTCGGTGTGGTCTGGACTTCCGGCGTCGCCGTGGGCTCGGGCGTAGGCGTGGGCGGATACGGTGGCTCGTCCAGCCACTTCTGGACGTCTTCCACGCTGAATTTGGGCACCAGGTGGATCGAGGAGTCGCCGGCCACCTGCAGATACCGCGATGTGCCGCGCGGATTCTCGTCGCCCACGTTGAAAACGACAGCTTCGCCGTCTTTCGGGGTCAGCGTGATGGTCCAGGCCGGCTTGTCCAGCCCGAAGTCGGCCAGATTCTGAATGTCGGTCAGAGTTCGCGTTGGTCGGAGCCCCGTCAGACGGTCGAGGGCCTGTGTGACTTTGGTTTCGCCTGCCGGCTCCGGGGAATCGCCGGCGATGACCCAGCCGTCGCCCTGGCGCTCAACCGTGATTGACCGGTCTCCCTGCTCCACTTTGATGGACGCGATGTCGGACGTGGAGAGCGAGGTGAGGGGGGCCGGCGTCGGCGTCGCGTTGCTGTCACTCTTTGCACCACCCTGCCGATTGACCCACAACACAACACCTCCCAGCACGACCAGCACAATCAGCAGAATGCCTGTGTTTCGGAAACTCATCGCGCACCCCCTTTAGCGACGATTCCACCACACCAGAGCGCCAACCATCAGCACTCCCAGCGGCAGCAGGCCGGCCAGCGTGATCAGCAGCAGGTTCTGTTGACCGCCTGTCAGCGGCTTGATCTGGCGATTGTCCGGCGGCTTGGGGCCGATGGCGATCAACTCTTCCGACTCGGTGAGCCAGTTGACCGTGTTCCGGAACAGATCCGGATTGCCAAAGCTGCCCCGCACCTGGGTAAGGACGTTGTTGCCAACCAGGTCCGAGTCGCCAAAAACGGCGATGCGGCTGCCTTGCGGCCCGGTGGCCACTGCAGCCAGTGTCAGCGGTCCTCGGGGGTCGTCGGCATCCGGTCGAGATGGCTGCTGTTGCAGATTCGTCTCACCCCAGGATCGGCGGCTGCTTTGAATCAACTCGGTGACGGTGACACCTTCCGGGGTAGCATCCGTCTTGGAAATGCTCCGTGCCAGCGGGAAGAACACGGTGAGCCCACCCAGGTCTTTGGTGATGGTGTGAAAGCGAAAAGTCGTGACCAGGGGCGTGCCGGCATCGCCGAAGAACGACTGAGCGGGATCGACGACCACGTCGTTATCCAGCTTGAGCCCCATCTGGTTCAGCAACGAGTCTAGCCCGGTCTCGAAACCGGGATCAGCCAGCACCATCAGCTTGCCGCCGTTCGAGAGGTACTCCTCCAGGCGCTGTGCCTCCTCGGCTGCGAAGGGCACGCGCGCGCCGGCCACAATAATCGCATCGGCATCGCTGGGGATCGTGTCGGTGATCGTCTGCAGGTTGAGCAATTCGATTTCGTAGTTGTCACGCTTCAGGACATCTCGAATCTGTGAATAGCCGTTCGCTGCAGCGTCCTCTGGACTTCGTTCCTGGTGTCCCGTGGTGAAGTACACCTTGCGTGGCTCTGTCTCCGACACTTTCAGGATAGCACTGGTGATGTCCTGCTCATCGAGCCCGAAAGTCTCTTGCCTGCGGTCGCCTTGTTCGAAGACCAACTGGCCGTAGCTGGTGATGCCATACTGGCGAGCTACAGCCGGCTCACGATCCGGATCGACAAAGCGGTAACTGATCTTGTCGCTGATATACCTGTACTCATCCAGGAGGTTCCTCACCCGTTCGGCCTGAGGTGAGCCTGGAGCCATGAAAGCTGTCACCTGTACCGGATCGGTGAGGCCGGCCAGGATTTGCTTCGTCTGCTGCGACAGCGAGTACTGCCCTGTCTCAGTCAGGTCGAACCGGCGATGGTACTGAGCCCCCAGGTAGTTGATGAACCCCAGGATGCCGATAAATGCCAGGCTCGCTACCAGCGCGTTGCCGCCGTAGCGGGCCTGCCGGCCCGTCAACGCCGTACGCAATTCGTCTGGACGGAGCAAGGCATAGCTCAGCACCAGCACCAGGCCGATGGCCCAGAAGAGTTGTGGTAGCCAGACCGGGTCGCTCCCCAGCATTTGGGCGGCCGTCCCGATGGCCAGGGCCAGGATACCGACCAGCGCCAGTTGAGGCGCGCGATCGCGCAGTTGAGCAACCATCAGCGCCACCTCCTCGTTTCCAGAACGCGGGTCGCCAGGTACAGGGCGCCGGCGACCACACTCACGTAGAAAATCACATGCGTAGTGTCCACGACGCCGCGCGTGAAGTCCGACAGGTGTTCTGCCAGTGAGATGTACCCGAACAGCCGGCCCACAAGCGACCCCGAGCCGGCCATGTCCGTCACGGCGTTGGAGACGTACAACAACACCCCCAGCGCAATCCCGAGGACGCCGGCAACGATCTGATTCTGGGTCACCGCCGATGTCAGGGTACCCAGAGCCAGCAGCGCAGCGCCGAGCAAAATGAAACCGAGATAGCCCGATAAGATAGCGCCGTAGTCCGGGTTCCCCACGCGCCACAAGACGACAACATAAAGGCCGGTGAATGCTGTCATGACCAGGAATAGCACGAAAACGGCCAGCCACTTCCCCCAGATGACTTGCCAGTCACGAACTGGGGAGGTCATCAACAGCTCAATGGTGCCCGAGCGTTGTTCCTCGGCCAGAAGTCGCATAGCCAGTAGCGGAGCCACAAATAGCAGCACAACGACCATGTTAGCGAAGGCGAATTGCATCGTCGCCTGGCGCGAAAAGATCAATATCGCACTGAAAAAGTAGCCGGCGATAGCCAGAAAGGCGGCCGTTACCAGATACGCAATCGGTGATGCGAAGAAGGCCCCCAACTCTCGCCGGGCGATGATCAACATGTTGCGCATGGCTTTTCTCCTTACACTGGTATCATGAATCACCATTTACGGATAACTGGTCACTGAGAACTGGTTGTTGCTCCTCTACTTCGGGTGTTTCGGTCGTGAGCTTGAGGAAGACGTCTTCCAGGCTCATCCCGACAGGGCGCAACTCAAGCAACGACCAGCCGCGCTCCACAATCCGCCGGGCCAGAATTGGGCGTAACTCGGCCCCGAGTGCACACGTGACATCGAATTTGCCATCGCCTACCGGGGTGACATCCTTGACGCCGTCGATGGCTCCCAGCACCTCGACCACACCCTCAGCTCCAGGTTCCAGAGCCACCCGAACGCGCTCTGCACCTTCGAGCCTGGCCGTCAGTCGTTCGGGTGTGTCTTCTGCCACAATGTGTCCCTCGTTGATGATCAGCACGCGCTCGCAGAGCTGGCTGACCTCGGGGAGGATGTGCGTGCTCAGGATTACCGTCCGTTCACCACTCAGACTGCGGATGAGTTCCCGCACTTCGACGACCTGTTTCGGGTCCAGGCCGATGGTCGGTTCGTCCAGGATGATCACCTCGGGGTCGTGGACCAGTGCCTGGGCCAGCCCAACCCGCTGACGATACCCTTTGGACAGTTTGCCGATGAGATCGTCTGCCCGGTCGGCGATGTCCACCTGCTCCATCACCCGGTCGATGCGATCCCATCGGTTGTCAACACCGCGCAGCCGGGCTACGAAGTCCAGATAGCCGGCCACTGTCATTTCGTTGTACAGCGGGACCGTCTCCGGCAGGTAGCCGATGCGCCGGCGCACTTCCAGAGAATCGTGGAAGACGTCGAAGCCGGCCACTGTTGCCCGGCCATCGGTGGGGGGCATGTAACCGGTGAGAATGCGCATGGTGGTGGTCTTGCCGGCACCGTTGGGCCCCAGGAATCCCAGAACCTCACCCCGAGGTACGTGGAAACTCACATCTTCGATTGCGACGAAATCCCCATAAGTCTTCGTGAGGTTCTCGACTTCAATCATTCGATCAACCTCCTTGATTTGAAGTCCCCGGTCCGAAGCTTCTCATCGCCACGGCTTTACGCCATCTGTGAGTTGAAGAATGGGGTTGAGAACTACGAACCGGGATATAGCAGAACTGTACAGGTGGGGCGGTTTACGCGACCTTCGCAGGTGCATCAGCCTGGAGGGCCGTGACTCATCTGAGCGACAGAAGCAATCCGCTTGTGTGAGGGCATAATTACAAAACAGTCAACGCAGTTCTTGTCAATGATTTGGCGAAGCAACGTCTACGAGACAACACAAAAGATTTTAGGCAGATTGCGCGAATTTGTCAAAACCCGGCTTGTGTATGGCATTAACCTCCAGTATAATTCCTCTCCAACGACTGAATGGTGGCCGGCCAATGGGCTTCGAGCCCGACTATGAGCACACGTAAAGGATGAATGGATGTTTGAATCGGCAGCCGATGTAAAAAGACGTTTGAGAGAAGCGCGCTACTTGTGTAGCGACGAGATGGCGACGGTCGTCTATCTCGCGGACCGGATGGGCAAGCCGCTGCTGGTAGAGGGGCCGGCTGGCGTCGGCAAGACGGAACTTTCCAAGGCCCTGGCCGAAGCGCTGGGTACCGAGCTGATTCGGCTCCAGTGCTACGAGGGTCTGGATGAGGCCAAAGCGCTGTATGAGTGGGAATACGCGAAACAGATGCTCTACGTCCAGGTTCTTCGGGACCGCTTCAGCCAGATGCTGGCCGATACCGCAACTCTCGGCGAGGCCTTCGACCGGGTCGCGCAAGAAGAAGACCTCTTTTTCTCCGAGCGCTTCCTGCTTCCACGCCCTTTGCTGCGGGCAATCACGAGTGATAAGCGTGTAGTCCTGCTGATTGATGAGGTTGATAAGACCGATCCCGAATTCGAGGCATTTCTCCTGGAAGTTCTAAGCGACTTTCAGGTTTCCATTCCAGAGCTGGGTACGATCGCGGCACGAACTCACCCGCTGGTAGTGCTGACGAGCAACCAGACGCGCGACCTGTCTGATGCCCTGCGCCGGCGCTGTCTTCACTTGTTCATCGACTTTCCAACGCTGGATCAGGAACTGGATGTGGTGCGTGTGCGTGTCCCCGAAGTTGCCGAGGAACTGGCAGCCCAGGTCGTCGCCTTCGTCCACGAAGCTCGTCACATGGCCCTCCGGAAACAGCCTGGGGTGAGCGAAACGTTGGACTGGGCACGTGCTCTGGCCCTGTTGAACGTTCGCACGCTGGGCGAGACCGAAGTCGCCCGCACCCTGGGTGCGATCATCAAGAACGAAGGCGACGCGGAACGGGCGCGGCGGTCGATCCCGCAGTTGTTGCGGCGGATGGATCGCCGGCTGCTCGACTGGAGAGGAGATGGCGGTGGACCAAGTCTTAACTGAGTTTGTGCAGACGCTGCGGCGCGCCGGCCTGCGCGTCTCCAGCAGCGAAACTTTGGACGGCCTGACCGCCGCCGGCATCGCCGGCATCGATGACCGCCAGCGTCTGAAGGCCGTGCTACGTGCTGCCATGGTCAAACGCAGCCGCGACATCCCCACCTTCGACGAAATCTTCGACCGCTTCTTTGGCCTCCAGGGGAGCCCGTTGTCGCTGGGACAGCCGATGCCCGGTCAGGGTCAGCCGGGCGATGACCCGTTTCCAATGGACCAGTCCGACCTGGAGCGGGCTATTCAGA